>DATNPK010000109.1 GCA_036703275.1 Coleofasciculaceae cyanobacterium
GCTAATTTGCTGAGTGTCATTCAAACCTGTCGTTTTCAGCACCGCTGTGTAATGGATTTTTTCACACAAGCTTTACTGGCAACCATCGGTGTTATTGAGCGCCCTTCTTTAATCCCTCAATTTAATACCTGAATTCTTACGCCATGTGTAATCGCGCTGTTGAGAGAAAGCATCTGACTTTGAGGAATAGAATTAAAAGATTATAGAGAAAAATAATCTGCTTTTCTAAGCTTACTCAGATGCACGATCTAGTGATTAGTTTGTATATTAATAAGTATGAGTTTGGCAGAGATATTTAATTAATTCAACATCTTTGCTACACTACCCCTCAATAATATTTAAATCTCTTATTGAAATTCATCTCAATTTCATATGGCTGTGAAAAACTAGTTAATGAAGCAATGTTTTTTTTGCTAGTTCAAAAATCCTCTTAGTAATAACTAAATATTTAATCTCAAGCTCAATACAAAATTATTGTTGCGATCGCTCATGGCACTGGCGTAGGCGAGCGCAAATTCTAACTCGTTCCCTCATCACCCAAAGATATTGACTATGATCGTTACTCGTTATCTGTTTCGCGCTTCTACTGTTCTCAAACGCAGTACGGGAGTAATCTTGAGTCTAATGTTAATAACCGCACCTGCTGCTGTTTTAGCTCACGCTGGACATGGAGATGAATTTCAAAGCGGAAATTCTCAACAAGAAGCTTCAGATTCGATCCAAGTTGATGCTCAAACCGCCAAAAGTTTAGGAATCAAAGTCGAACCAGTCACTAGTCAACGCCTTGACATTGGCATTAAAACGACGGGACAGATTGAAGCTTTACCCAGCCAACAAGTAGAAGTTACATCAGCAATTCCAGGGAAAGTGAGCGAACTTTTGGTAGAACCTGGCACATACGTACAAGCAGGACAGCCCGTGGCGGTAATTGCCAGTCCGGATCTAGTAGAATTACGCGTTGATTCCCAAGAAAAAGAAGCGATCGCTAAAGCCGAATCGCAACAAGCCCAAGCAGATTTAACCCTAGCCCAACAAAATTATCAACGTCAAGTTGAAATTGCTAAAGCTGAAATCGAACAAGCACAAACTCAAGTAGCAGTAGCTCAAGAACAATACGATCGCGATCGCGAATTAGCAGAGAAAGGAGTCATTCCTCGCCGTCAAATGCTCGAATCTCAAGGCAAGCTAGCAGAAATCAAAGCCCAACTTATCACAGCTTCAAGTCAAAGAGAAGTTCTAGAGGCTCAAAACCAACTTAAGCGTTCTCAATCTGCTGTTGAAGCAGCTAATTCGCGTCTACAACTGAGTAATGCTACTTATCAAGCCCGACTACAACAACTAGGTACTAAAGCCAACGAACGAGGACTGGCAATAATAACAGCACCTATTTCTGGTAGAGTCAGCGATCGCGAAGTTACTCTCGGTCAAGCCTTTCAAGATGCGGGTGGAAAGCTGATGACAATCATTAATGACAGTCAGGTTTGGGTGAGTGCTAATATTTACGAAAAAGACTTAGATAAAATTAAAAACGGTCAACAAGTTAGAGCGAAAGTAGCTTCCGTGAGCGAGCGCACTTTTATCGGACGCATTGCGGTAATTGGTTCAATAGTCGAAGGAGAAACGCGCGTTGTCCCAGTTAAAGCCCAATTGAGCAATAGCAATGGTACTCTTAAACCAGGAATGTTTGCTGAATTGGAAGTAATTACCAATCAAACAGATATAGCAACTACAGTCATTCCCAATTCGGCAATAGTTGATGTAGAGGGAAAAAAACTAGTTTATTTGCAGAACGGCGATTCTTTCCAATCTGTCGAAGTTAATCTCGGTCAAACTTCTGGAGATTTAGTTGAAGTAAAAAGCGGTTTGTTTGAAGGGGATTTAATAGTTACTCAGCGCGCGCCTCAACTTTACGCAGAATCTTTGCGAGGTGGTGGTATCCAAGAAGATGCGTCAACTGAACCAGCAGGAAAAACAGAAGAGTCAAACGCTGCTTCAGAAACCAAACTCAGTGTTTCTAAAAGAGAAAGACAACTGCCTTTATGGTTGTTGGGAACAGTAGGAGGAAGTGTAATTGGAGCGAGTGCTTTTTTAGCGGGGAGTTTTTGGACTAGTCGTCGTCATCGATCGCGCACAGAAAATAAAGTAAAGTCTTATGAAACAGAAATTTATCTAAACAATCACCACCAATCTTCAACTTTGTCTTCTTCAGCAGAATCACCCGAGGAACGCAAAGAGTTCCAAAAACCAAACTAATAGTTTCTTGCTTGTTTTTGATTATTCCTATTAGCTCAAACGATACTTGGTAGATATGGACATGATTAGTACTATTGCCAAATGGGGAATTGTCAGACGCTGGTTAGTTGTCATTGGTTGCGTTAGACAATTGATTGGTAAAGAGCGATCGCCTCAATCGATTTTTTTCGATAAAAAGCGATCGCTCTTTTGTTTGACTTTTAACTATAATTTTCTACTAACCACTATTCAGCTAGAGTGCTGCATCTGGTTCATCATTTGTTTACAACAACCACATGGGCTGTTTTGGTCTTGATTTCGATTGGGTTGTCGATCTTGAGCCAAACTAGCACCAGCAGTTAGCATAACAAACGCAACAGCTACTGTAACAGCTTTTAGAGCAATTTTAGATGATTTCTGAAACACGATCGGATCTCCTATTTATTTAGTTAAAGTGGCGAAAATTTGTCTGGAACTCTCGAATCAAGACTAAATAATTGCCTAAAGAACTATATTAAGTGTAAGGTCTATAGCTAACTATAGAGTCAAGTTTATTATTCATATTTTTGCCAGGAATATGACACGAATCGAAGTTAAAGCTTTACAAGAGCAATTAATTAAAATCGGTGAATTAGCCAAACAAACTAACGTTAGCGTGAGTACTTTAGGTTACTACGAAAGTTTAGGACTACTCGAACCTGCTTTTCGCAATACTCAAAATGCACCTGTTATCGCACTGACTTTGCTCAAACAGGGAGAAGACAATACTGTCATGTATGGCTGTCGCTTTCTCAAGTCAGCACTTGGTATCTATCGTAGCAATGATGGCGGCAAAACCTGGGAGAAGTTATGGATGGAAACTAAGGGCGTGGTGGTTAAATTGGCGATCGCACCTAATAATCCTCAAATACTTTACGCAGTGAATGAAAATAACACTGTTTTTCAATCTCAAGATAGCGGTAAAAGTTGGCAAAAGTTGAGCTGACGCTTGTGAAAAGATGCATCCGAGCGAACAATCTGCGGGCGTTTTAAAATTATACTAACGCTGTTGCTCTAATCATTTTATTCCTCTGTTTGCTGATTTGTGTATGGCTGTCGATTCATTTCAATTTGAGTTTGTTTGCGCCAGAAAGATTGCTACAAACGATTAGACGTTTGGAAATGTTAAGACTGATCGCTTACATTGGTGTGCTAGCTTTGTCTGTCGTCATCAGCCCAGTTCCTGGCGCACCGATAGCCGTTATAGCTGGAACAATTTGGGGTTCGCTCTTAGCTGGAGTGTATAGCGTTATTGGCGGTTTTTTGGGAAGTATGATCGCTTACTATATCGGACGTACCTTGGGGCGAACGGCAATTTAATCCCTAACAGGAAAAAATATTTACTTCACAAAACAACACGGAAAAATATATTTGACTTGGTTCATTTTCCTAACTCGTTTATTACCCGTTTTGCCTTTCGATCTGATTAGTTACGCTGCAAGAATCACAGGGCTTTCTTTTCCTGCTTATGCTTTTGCAACCTTATTAGGAATGATTCCTTCTACTTTTTTGCTCACTTACTTGGGGTCAAGTTTCATGGTTAACAAGTTTTCGAGCATTAGTTTGCTAATTGTTTTTCTTATTTTGCTGGTTGGTTTACCTTGAATTCGACGACATAACTGGCTAGGGATTAAAGACATTATTAGGATCGAGTAACACTTTATATTCAGTAAAAACTGGTTATTTTTTCGCTTGAGCTAACATTTGCCTCATTTGGGCAATTTCCTCATTTTGATCTCTAACGATACAGCGATCGCCCGTTTCGGCACAAACACCGCATCTTTGACCGTGAAGAGCAGATTTACGTGACATAAAACGAGCGCACAGAGCGCAAGTATCGGCGCAATCGCGACATAGCTTGATACATTCAGCCATCATTTAGTACCATATCGCTGTATAAACAGGCAGTGGCACAATTTTCACAATCGCGAAGACAATCGAGACAAGCTTGAATACAAGTCTCAAGCTGGGATTCATGAGTTGCTGTAATTATTTAACTCCTATTTAATTAAAGTAGTAAACTTACATAATGCAGTTTTCATTCATGTAGTCTTTTTCAAATTAATAAAATAGAAAGTATTGATTCATTTTACTTCTAGCTTAAGCTATATTGGATTTTTTTTAAATACAAGTATTTCATCTCAATTTTATTTAGGCGTGTTATGTGTAGTTATCAATTAATTTTCGAGTTGCTAATATTTTATCTGGATTTCATCTAACTTCGCGCTGCATCCTTTAGCTGAAAAATAGGCTAGTCACTTCAACTCAATAGATAAAGAAGAAAACATTGGATTTTACTGAAGTAATTTTGTTTATAACTGTTGCTCTAAATTCGTCCAAGATTCTTTAGTAGTACTACGAATAACGAGAAAATTTTTAATTTATTACTAAATCGGAATAAAGTCGTAATAATTAATGGTAGAAAAATTATTTTTATAAGTATAATTTATATCAATTTACATAAAGGAATCTTGACCTTTTTGTGTAAGCATTATAGAAAAATTAAAATACTAAGATTCTTTTTTTTCACCGTTGTGAGTTTGAATTATAGTAGTCGAGCAATGATAGAGGTGTTCTCAGTTGGGATAAACTGCTAAAGCAATAGTTAGGGAAGATAATTCTGGATTGTGTTGGATAATTTTTTATTTGAATAATAATTCATAACCTCCCAATAATCATTTCTATTAAGATAAGTTATTAGCAAATATTTCATTTGAGTAGATATGCGGTTTTTATAAAAAATTGAACTTGTCCTTTTAAAGAAAGAAGTATATTGAATAGTAAGATGTAAAGTATTGATTTATTGATGTTTGATAGAATAATTTTCGAGAGTAAATTTAGTTTTTATTTGAGGCGAATGATTTATGGCTAAAATCGTACTAATTTTTTATTGCAAAAAATTTCTAGAGTTAGTAGTAATATTTTGTGCTGCCAATAAAGCGAGATTCAAGACATTTATAATAATGACCAAAAATTAAAACTAGCTAGTTTTAATTTTTTTAATAAACATCATATTAATTCGATTATGTTTGACTCTATTTGAATTCCTATTGTCTCAGTTGCAGATAAAATTAAAATAAAATTTTGTACTATTTTTTAATCTAAATTTGATAAATTAGATGCCTTAATAAGTAAAAATTTACTAAATGTTAGCTTTTTTTCGTGAGCAAACTTTTTTAGACGATATGATGCAGAAACAAGAGCGAATTTTAAACAACAATTTTAAGTACTTTCGCGCAGACGATCGAACTTTTGCTAAAATTTCATCTTCATTTCATTTTGGAATGTCATTCTAAGTAGAGTCAGTTGTAAATTTAATTTTTCATGCTCAACTCTATCCTCAAGTGGTCGATCGTTCAACGGTGGCTGGTGGTTATAGGAGCCATTGTCGTCACAATCTGGGGTTCGTATAATCTTACCCAAATGCCTTTGGATGTCTTTCCTGACTTTGCTCCGCCACAGGTAGAAATCCAAACGGAAGCCCCAGGACTCGCTCCCGAAGAGGTTGAATCGTTAATTACCCTGCCGATTGAAAGTGCGGTCAATGGTACGCCTGGTGTAGAAACAGTGCGTTCTTCCTCAGCAGTCAGTATTTCCGTAGTTAAAGTCATCTTTAAGTGGGGAACAGATGTTTATCAAGCGCGTCAGTTGGTAACTGAGCGATTGCAACAGGTACAGGAAAAATTACCAGAAGACGTTGAAAATCCGCAAATTTCTCCGATTTCTTCTCCGATTGGTACAGTCGTTCAGTACGCCTTCACAGCCCAAACAACTTCACTGATGGAAGTGAGACGCTTAATCGATCGCGATGTGACCAACCGATTGCTAGCTATACCAGGGATTTCTCAAGTCATTGCCTATGGGGGAGATGTGCGCCAATATCAGGTATTGGTCGATCCAGCCAAGTTAAAAGCCTTTAATATTACCTTAGATGAAGTAACCACAGCTGCTAGAGAAGCTAATGTTAATGCAGCAGGCGGTTTTTTAATTAATCCCGACCAAGAAATTATTATTCGTGGCATGGGGCGCATCGAGTCGATTGAGCAACTGGTAAATTCTGCGATAACCGCTCGTAATGGCACACCCGTGTTACTTAAAGATATAGCGGACGTGAAGATTGGAGCTGCTTTAAAGCGTGGGGATGGCAGTTTAAATGGTCAAACCGCTATTGTAGTTATGGTTAACAAACAACCTCAGTACGATACTCCTACCGTTACTAAAGAGATTGAAATGGCGATGGAAGAGGTCAAAGCTGCACTGCCTAAAGATGTAACAGTAACGGAAACTTTTCGTCAGGAAAATTTTATTGAATTTGCGATCAAAAACGTTACTGATTCTCTCCGTGACGGAATTATTATTGTTTCGATTATCCTATTATTGTTTTTGATGAACTGGCGCACTGCCATTATCACCCTCAGTGCAATTCCTTTATCGGTTCTGATTGGAATGCTGATTTTAAGCTGGTTCGGTCAGGGGATTAATACCATGACTTTAGGTGGTTTAGCAGTGGCAATTGGTTCGGTAGTAGATGACTCGATTGTCGATATGGAAAATGCCTATCGGGGTTTGCGAAAGAATCAGTTAGCAGACAATCCCGTGCATCCTTTCCAAGTGGTTTATGACACCTCAGTAGAAGTACGAGTCAGCGTTATTTTTTCCACGGTAATTATTGCGGTTGTCTTTGCGCCTATTTTTTCGCTGACGGGAGTAGAAGGGCGTATTTTTACACCTATGGGTGTTGCTTACCTAGTATCGATTTTTGCTTCTACCCTTGTGGCAATGACCTTATCTCCAGCACTATGCGCAATTTTACTAACCAAACGACCTTTGCCATCGGATGATACTTGGGTTAGTGCCTTGTCGCAACGAATTTATCGACCTCTACTTAATTTTGCTACCCGTTCCCCCAACATTATTTTAATAGTGGCAGGAGCTTCTTTAGTCGCTTCTTTGGCAATTTTGCCAAGTTTAGGACGGGTATTTTTGCCAGAGTTTCAAGAACCATCACTAGTCAATGCGATGCTGCTTTATCCAGGAAGTTCTCTAGAAGCAACCAATCAAGTTGGAATAGTAATGCAGGATGCCCTCAAAGAAGATAAACGATTTAAGACAGTGCAGTTGAGGGCTGGACGCGCCCCAGGCGATGCGGATGCAGGCGGAGTAAACCTGGGTCATCTGGATGTGGAATTGAGCGAAGAGGGATTGAAAGACAGAGAGGGGAGTATTGAAAAGTTACGAGAGGAATTTGCTAGAATTCCTGGAGTCGCTCCTAATATTGGCGGATTTATTTCCCACCGCATGGATGAAGTATTGTCTGGAGTGAGAAGTGCGATCGCCATTAAAGTTTTTGGTTCTGATTTAAAAGAACTACGCCGTCTGGGTTCTGAAGTAGAAGCAGTTGTACAAGATATTGAGGGGCTAGTAGATTTACAGCTTGAACCCCAAGTTCCAATCAAACAACTACAAATTCAATTTAACCGAGAAGCAGCTGCTCGCTACGGGTTAAGCGTCGGTAATCTAGCTGAAATGGTGGAAACAGCACTCAACGGAACAGTCGTCTCTCAAGTTCTCCAAGAACAACAACTATTTGACCTAGTAGTTTGGTTAGGGGAAGAAGCTCGCAACAACTTAGATGTTATCCGTAACTTACTAATCGATACACCTACAGGTCAAAAAATCCCCCTTGCTCAAGTTGCCAACATCGATTACGGAACTGGACCTAACACAATTAATCGAGAAAGCGTTTCTCGTCTCATTGTTGTTTCTGCCAATGTATCGGGTCGAGATTTGGGTTCAGTTGTAGATGAAATTCAAGATCGGGTACGTCAGTCGGTGTTGTTGCCTACGGGCTATTTTATTCAATACGGCGGTCAATTTGAATCGGAACAACGAGCGACTCAGAATTTATTAATCTATGGAGGACTGGCAATTGTCATTATTGCAGTTTTAATGTACTTTGCTGTAAAATCCGTAGAAGCTATGCTGATGATTATGATTAACTTGCCTCTAGCACTGGTGGGAGGTATATTTTCTATTGCCATAGGAGGTGGAATTATCTCTGTAGCCTCGCTGGTGGGATTTATTACTTTATTTGGAGTGGCAACGCGCAATGGATTGCTGCTGGTGGATAACTATAACAATAAGCTAGCAGAAGGAATGCCTTTACGGCAGGTCATTTTTGAGGGTTCTATAGAACGTTTGGTGGCTATTTTGATGACAGCATTGACCTCTGCTTTGGGAATGATTCCGTTGGTTATTGGCACGGGTGCGGGTAAAGAAATTTTGCAACCTCTAGCCATAGTCGTGCTGGGGGGTTTGTTCACTTCTACAGCGTTAACTTTGTTGGTATTACCCGCTTTGTACGCTAAGTTTGGCAAGTTCTTGATACCCAAGTCAAATATGTCAGTTGTTGAGGATGGCAAGGTAATTTCGGAGGTAATTAAAATCTGAAAATTCTGGTTTTATTCTAACGGAGAAGCTTCGCTAACGTAATTATGTATGCACTTTCGCGCAAAGGATAAAACTTCTACTATAATTTCATCTTTATTTCATTTTGAAATGTCATTGTAAGTAGAGTCGATTGTAAATATAATTCTTTTAAATAAGGAGTAAGTAACTTGAAATTATCTAGATTAATTTTAATTAGTTTAAGTACTTTTGGAATTTCATTAGCCTATAGTAATGTCACCCAGGCTAAAGATTTAAATAACTCTTCTACAATTTCTTTGTCCAAAATTTCCACTTTAATTATTGCTAATAGTAATAAAGATGATAGTGGTAAATCTCATGGGGGACAGGTAGTCGAATCGGGGGCTTATCATTTAGAATTCGTATCTGAAAGCGAGGAAACAGGAACTCACTTAGACCTTTACTTACAAAAAGGTGACACTCACGAAGCAATTCCTAATGCCAAAGTAACGGCTCTAGTTCAGTCACCCGATGGCAAACAACAGAGTCTAAATCTCACTTATGATGCTGAAGGAAAACATTACACAGTTTTATTTCCTGGTACAACAACTGGTCAATATCAAGTTAAAATCGCCGCAGATGTCAGTGGAGAAAACGTAAACGGTCGTTTTAGTTTTTAGTAATGATTTTTTAAGCTAAAAAATACTGGCGATCGAGATAATTTAATGGCAATGGCAGAGTTACGATCGATGCTTTTTGTTTAACTTTTATATAAAGTTAATATTTAATCTCGATTTTATCTAGGACTGATAGTTTAATCATTAGTTTTTTTAGACTTTTATAGTCAACCCGTTTTAATAATTAGAGCAAAACGGGTTTTTCTTTTTGCTCTAAAAAAATAAACTTCATCTTAATTTCATTTTCATCGATTAATTTAGTAGATATAGAGATTCATGAAATAAATACGAATCTGAAGTAAAAAAACTTTACTTTTTAAGACTAAAGATGAAGAAACAACTTATTTTTACCACAGCTATAACTGTAGCCTTTACAGTTTTAAGTTCTGCTACTTTTGCCAATACAACTAGAGAAGAAACAACCCTTCCTCATCTTATCGGCTCTACTCAATCCCCTCAAACTAAATGGTCATATGTCAGACATACTTTTAGAATTCAAATTCCTGAAACCAGTCCTGCTATTTCTCAAGTAAAAGTTATTTTACCTCCAGGAGTTACTGTCAAAAACGATATTACAGTACACAAGCGATCTGGGAAAGAAATAGCAACTAAGTATAATGTTAGTGATGATGAAGTAATTATTAATTTTACCGAACCACTTAAGTCAACAAACGAAATTGAAATTGACATGAATAAAGTAATTCTTTCCAGACTTCATCCCAATGATTGGAGCTATCGAATCAAAGCAAAACTTGCTGATACCGAACCAGAATTAAACCTTGGTGTTACTCGCATTAATAATTTTCAACGCTAGAAAATCACAAAAGACACAAAAAACTATGATTTTAATTTCACTTTAATTTCATTTAGTTTTTCACGGTTATTTCATTTAAAGTAATTAAGCTAATAAATAAGAACCAATAAAGTTAATTATTCGAGGAATAAATCATGAAAAAGCTAATTTCTACTGTTGCATTTACTTTAATTACCACATCTTTACCAGCTACTGCTTGGGCAAACGGAAAGTCTGATTATCCTGAAGGTACGCATCTTTTTGATAGTGCAGCAATTCCCAGTAACGCTCGTATTCAAAACGCTAATCATAAATTTAAAGTTCACGTTCAAAAAACCCCTATTTCAGAACTTTCGATTTATTTACCAGAAAAAGTAAATCTTTCTAAAGATATTGAAGTAACAGATGGAACTGGTCAAAAAATTGATGCTCAAACCTCTGTTGATAGTGGAAAAGCAGCTATCGCTTTTGCTCAACCAGTTTCTTCCGATACAGTTTTAAAAGTTAATTTACGCGGTATTAGAACTTCAGGTTTCGAGCAAAATTGGCTGTATCGCGTTTATAGCAAACCAGTAGAATTGACAGCAGAAACTCCGCTAGGAACGGCTGAAGTTCGCACTTATTTATCAAATTAAAATTTACTTACAAAATCCAGCTTTGAACGCCTTAACAATCGATCTACTAAGACGTATCAAGATTGGCCAAGGTATTAAGTTTAAGGCGGCAGTCAAAAAATTGATGCTAGCCTTATCATTAATAAAAGTAAAGTAAATCATCCTTATTGATTGTTCTTCTCAGACTCTAACTTATAGTTATGGTCTAATTTTGTATAAATTTCATCTTGATTTCATCCAATTATGTCAATCTGTCTAATTAGAGGGAAATTTAAGCACTTAATTACTCTCCTTAACTAAAAAAAATTCCATTTCAATAGTCGCTCAAAAGTTTATGTCTTTGTTTAGAAAGTTAATCGTTATAGGTGTTGGTGTGGGAATTAGTTTTAGTCAATTAAAATCAGTTTTTGCTCAAAGCCAATCTCCTTCTGAAGCTGACTCTCAAGAACAGCAGCAGAACAATAATTCTCTACAACTTCCAACTTCCCCTAATCAGGTAAAAATTCAACAAGTTCGATCAATTAGTCTTAAACAAGTACTAGAACTAGCAGAACAAAATAACCGTGAACTACAGGTTGCTGCCTTAACTTTAGAGCGATCGCGCTCGGCTCTACAACAAGCTCAAGCAGCTTTACTGCCCACTTTTGGAATAAACGGAGAACTCACTCAGGTTGGCGACCAAGAAAGACCTGGAGACGTAATTTTCGAGCCAGAATCTTCTTCGCCTACTTTTTTGAGCGGTACAGTCGAAGCTAACTATAACCTTTTTACTTTTGGCAAGCGCTCGGCACAAATTAAAACTGCCCAGGAACAAATAAAATTCGAGCAGTTAGAATTAGAAAGAATTCGTCAACAAACTAGACTAGATGTTTCTAGTGCTTATTACGATTTGCAGGAAGCTGACCAACAAGTAAAAATCGCTCAAGCTGCCGTAGAAAATGCTCGAATCGGTCTGCGTGATGCCCAATTGTTAGAGGAAGGAGGAATAGGAAGTAAAATTGATACGATTAGGGCTTCAGTGCAGTTGAAAAATGCCCAACAAGACTTAACTCAAGCTCAAACCGATGGAGATACAGCTAGCGACAAGTTAACTAGAATTCTAAGTTTGCCCGAAACAGTTGATGTTGCTGCTGCCGATCCTGTCCAAACAGCAGGTCAATGGAATCGCTCTTTAGAAGAAAGCATTATTTTAGCTTTTCAAAATCGAGCGGAATTAAAACAGCAGTCAATACAGCGCAATATTACCTCTCAACAGCGACAAATAGCTTTAGCTGAAATCAGACCAACTGTGAGTTTGTTTGCTAATTATCAGGCATTAAGCGAACTAAGTAATAAAGGGGCAGATGGATATGCAGCAGGGGCTAGAGTCGCCTGGAATTTCTTTGATGGGGGAACAGCATCAGCAGCAGCGAAACAGGAAGATGCGAACATCAAGATTGCCGAAACTCGCTTTGCCGATACCCGCAGCCAAATTCGTTTGGAAATCGAACAAGCTTACAAAAATATGATGGCAAATGCTAAGAATATCGAAACGGCAACTGCTGCCCTAGAACAAGCACAAGAAGCACTCTTGTTGATTAGCTTTGGCTATCGTCGAGGTGCAACTACTCAGCTAGAAGTAAACACGGCACAAAATGAATTGACCAACGCTGCTGGCAATAGAGTAAAAGCAATTTTGAACTACAATCGCTCTTTGACCTCGCTTCAAAGAGCAATTAACAACTTATAGCCAAATTTAGGGTAATAAGATGAGAATTCTCCTCGTTGAAGACGAACCAAACTTAGGTGCTGCGATCGAACGCACTTTAAAGCATCATAAATACATAGTCGATTGGGTACAAAATGGCAATGACGCTTGGGGTTACCTAGAAAGTAATTGGACGCAATATACGGTAGCGGTTTTCGATTGGTTAGTACCTGGTTTGTCGGGAATAGAATTGCTGAAAAAATTACGCGCTCAAAACAATCCTCTCCCAATTTTAATGCTCACCGCTAGAGATCGCATGGAAGATAAGGTAACTGGATTGGATGCGGGTGCAGATGATTATTTAATTAAACCCTTTGGTATGGCAGAATTGTTGGCACGTTTGCGAGCCTTACAGAGGCGATCGCCCCAAATTCAACCCCAACAATTGCAGTTAGGTAACTTACTCCTAGAGTGTGGCAATCAAACTGTTTATTATCTAGCTCCAGAAGGCGAAAAGCACCCAGTCTTGCTTACCAATAAAGAATTTCAGCTACTAGAATATTTTATGAAGCATCCGAATCAAATTATCACTAGCGAGCAGATTCGCAATCAACTTTGGGAAGCGGATGCAGAATCTTTTAGTAATGTGGTAGCTGCTCAAGTACGTTTACTCAGACGCAAGTTGGAATTAATTTCTAGCACTAATATAATTGAAACTTTACGCGGTTTGGGATATCGCTTGAATTGGGAAGCAGATGAGACAAAACAAGCTGTTCAATAAAACTCGCGTTTCATTGTCTCTCTGGTATGCAGGAGTAATGGGATTAATTCTAAGTCTACTCGGATTTGGAGTCTACAAAACAATTTCTCACGCTCATTGGGTTGCCCTCGATCGCGAATTAGAATCTGTGGCAGGAACCTTACATGACAGTTTAGAACTAAAATTAAAACAGACAGGACAAATCGAGCCGATAATCGGCGAACTATTGCCCAATCTTTGCTTAGTTGGAACTAGCTGTGTTTCCGAACGTTTTAACTCGCAACGTCACATTCTTTCTGCTGTCGATCGAGGTAATTACTATGCCCGCTTGTACGATACATCAGGACGCTTAATCGCTATCGCTGGAAATTATCCAGAAGGGTTGCCCCAACTCTTAAACAAAAAAACCTGGCAAACCAATAGCGATCGTCAAGGCAGGATTTATCATCAAATTTCTTTCTCGCTGCACACTCAAACCAGAGAAGATTGGGGATATTTCCAAGTCGGACGCAGCCTTGCTGACTTTGAGGATTATCTCGGTAGATTAAAATTAATTCTGCTATTAGGATTACCAATATCATTAATTTTCGTAGCTGTTGCTAGTTGGTGGTTGGCTGGTTTAGCGATGCAACCAATTTACCGCTCCTATCAACAGATAGAACAGTTTACAGCAGATGCCGCACACGAGTTGAGAACACCTTTAGCTGCGATGCAAGCGACGGTAGAGTCAGGATTGCTAGTCGATTTAGACAAACAAGAAACAAAAAACATTTTAACGACGATCGAGAAAGAAAATAAAAGACTGATTCAACTAGTTGCCGATTTGTTACTGTTGGCTCGCATGGATCGAAAAGCAATTCCTCTACGCCAACAGCGTTGCTGTTTAAACGATTTGGTTGACGACTTAGTAGAAGAATTAGACCCATTAGCGATCGCTAATCAAATAACGTTGACTCCTAAATTTAGAGTAGAAAAATCTATTAATGTGAGTGGTGATTGCAACCAACTATATCGTTTAGTGTATAACTTAATTGTTAATGCTATTCAACACACCCCTTCAGAAGGTCGAGTTACGGTTATTTTAGAGCGCGATGCCTCTCACACTCTACTTCAAGTTAAAGATACAGGTATTGGTATTGCCCCAGAACATCAAAAACATATTTTCGATCGTTTTTATCGCGTACAGAGCGATCGTTCTCGCAACACTGGTGGTTCGGGTTTGGGATTGGCTATAGCGAGAGCCATAGCGCGATCGCATTCCTTTAAGTTAAGTGTACATAGCCAACTAGGGCAGGGCAGCACTTTTACCCTAAAATGGCGAACAGCCGAATTTGAGCGATAAGACGGTAAGAAAGTGCTTCGGGGGATTGATTTTTCGTCGGTCGTCCTGGTTGACTGTCTCACTCTCACAAAATACATTATTTTCTTTATGGGAAGTAAGTTTTCTGTTAAAAATCAATATCAATTCTTGAAGCAGGATTATTTTCCTGAGAACTAAGAATGTGAGTATACACAGCAGTTGTTTTCGGGTCGCTGTGTCCGAGAAAATCCTGTACCTCCCGTAAAGAAGAACCACTTTGGAGACTTAAAGTCCCTGCGGTGTGACGTAAACTATGCGGAGAATGATGACGATTAAAATCGATATGTTTCAAGCCACACATTTCCAGATAACTATCAACAATAAAACCAATCCCGCTTCTAGATAAGCGTTGACCGTAACGATGATTAGATAAAGAATATAAATAAGGGAGAGGTTGGGGTCAATTTTTCTTCAGTTAACTTACGTGCTTGCCGATATTGAACTATTTCTTCTGCTAAATCGGGTCGTAAAATGACGTTTCGGATACTGTTTTTACCATCCAGCTTGAGATAATGCTGACCTTTTGATTGACTAAGATCTTGCAAATTAGCCCGATACATTTCGATGCTGCGACATCTCTGGAGTGCCATACAGCCGAGCAAAATGCGATCGCGCAATACCTGTACTTTGGTAGTATTCTCTCCGCGAATCTTATAGGTGGGTAAAATACTGTCAATTAACTGTGTAGCTGCTCTAGGGATAAATAATTAATTGTGCTACCAACAGAGCGCTTTTCCCTTGGTGCTTTCACCCCGATAGCAAGATTCTCTTTGACCAACTTATCTGCTGAACAAGCAGTGTAGAAATGTTGGATAGCTTGAAGAGATAAACGAATTGTCGGGGTTGTTTTCGACTCATCGACCAGATGTTTTCGATATTTGAGAATATTTTGCTTAGTAATAAGGGCTGGGTAAAGCTCTAGCTCTCTACACCAAGAGAGAAACTGAGCCACGCGATTGCGATAAGTTTTAATCGTATCAACACTGGCATTACCATCAGCGATAGTTAGGTTAAGATATCTTTCAAAACAGTCCCACATTGCTTTTACCGTAGGCAAAGTCGAGACAGTAGCCACAGAACCAACTCTCTTGTCAAATCTGCAATCATCCTTTAAGCGTCGAATTGCCATAATTCGATCAAAAAACATATACGAGAATATTACAGCAAAACGAGTTCTTTGATCGTGAAAAGCTATACATCATTTTGAAGATGTATAATCTTCAAAATGATGTATAATTAAATTAATAAATAAATCAGCTTAAAATGAACATTGCTTTATTGTTAAAGGATTCAGATCTTTCTCCCACCCTGCTCGAAGATCGTGGTGCGTATATCCAAGCTGTTCGTCAAGGAGTCCCTGGAAAAATTGTCGAGCAAGCGGTCAAAGCTCTAGGAGAGCGAGATTTGTTTGTTCGTTTATTGAGTACTAGTTCGGGCAACTTAAATCGGTTATACCACTCTAAACTACTGACAAGAGTTCAAACTGAAGGCGTTTTAGATACTCTAAAAGTCTTTAATGAAGCTATCAATGTTTTTGGCAATGAGGATATAGCAAAAGAATGGTTACACACGAGTATTCCAGCTTTAGATGGAGAATTACCAATTAATTTGTGCGACACTTTTGAAGGGAGAAAACTAGTTAGAGAATCTTTAGCCGCGATCGAGTATGGTGAGTTTACATAAGTGGAGCTTTTTAGAATTACCCGCATCAAATATTTGGAAAATTTTACAGGTCGTGGAGGTTCTTTTGTAAATGGTGCCAGATGGAACCAACCTGGAATACCAGTACTCTATTTCGCTTTAACTCCCAGCGTCGCTCTTTTAGAAATGGCAAATTATCTCCCAAACCCAAGACTGATACCAGACGATTACAGATTAGGAATTTATTATTTGCCAGATACAGTATCAAGTCAAACTCTGACGGTTAATAATCTACCTCAAGATTGGAGTCGATACCCTTATCCGTCAAGTACTCAAAAAATTGGCAGCCAATGGCTAAATGAAGGTGGTAGTTTAATTTTGTTCGTACCCAGCGTAGCTGTACCTGCTGGTTTAGAAAACATTGCACTAATCAATCCCAGACATCCAGACATAAATAAGTTAAAACTGTCATCTGTCGAGTCCGATTTATATAACGACCGAGCTTTTAAAGGAATAGGGGATTAATTTTAGTGCGTAGAAAAGAACTGTTATTCGCACTAAAAGTTGTAAAATTGGTGAGTAGTTACAGGGAATTCGAGCATATTATCTTTTGTATGTTCTTTCACCACAAGAAGCGTCATTAAGGGATAAATTATACCAATTTAAATTGAAAACAAGGCAAATGAACTAAACTGGAAGTAGTTATTTAGTATTTTTTACTAATGGTTGGTGTAACTTCAATTGAAATAAAAGAAAGTTTGGATGATCTAGCTGAACAGTTACATCAAGCCAAAA
>DATNPK010000110.1 GCA_036703275.1 Coleofasciculaceae cyanobacterium
CTCCTGCTTTAACCGCCGTTTGAATTAATTCAGGACTGGGCTTAACGGCAGCCTTAATAAAGGCAGGCAATACTAAAACTATAAATAAAGCTAAAAAAGGCAGAGTGATTGAAAGGGTATATTCTGGCAGTACGCCTAAACTGAAAATGCTACCGATAACTACACTAAAAAAAGTGATCGCCACAATCCCCGTAGTTTTATTTCCTCCATAAACTTCTCCCTGTGAAATAGCAGTAATTGCAGCAATGTAAAAGAGCGGAATTAAGGCTAAATACCAACGATCGCCAACTACATCAGGAAACGCGCTGACTCCTAGTAACAAGTTACCCCCGCGACACATTCCCATATTAACCGGACCAAGAATTGTGTGATGTTTACCCCATTTGTCGTACAAAAGGGCAGTTAAGGCTACAGTTATTGCTAAAGCTGCACTTAAGTCAGACACCATCGCAGCAGCGACAATACCCAAAACTAATAATCCAGTCGATAAAGCGATCGCTATTGATAAAGAGGCTCTACCACTAGGGATTGGTCGTTCGGGACGTTCTACTAGATCTAACTGGGCATCGCAGACATCGTTAAAGACAACTCCTCCGCCATAAAGCCCTGTAGTAGATAGAATCAGCCAGCCAAGAGTAGTAAAATTTAGACTGTTTCCCACCGTAACCCCAGCAGCCGCGTAGCCTAAAAGGATATCTGCCCAAGCAGTAGTAATGTTGGCAGGACGCATTAACTGTAAATAAGCCCAGATAGACTGGGACTTAGCTGATTGAATCGTTGTTATGGACATTTTGGACTAAGTAAAAAGTGAAAAGTAATTGGTAAAGGCGAATAGTGAGACAGTTGCGGTTGAACCTGTAGGGCTGACCAGATGCTGTCAAAATCCCCAACTAAGCAATAACCATGGATTTTTCTGGATTTGATTCAACTAGAGGCTGTTGTCCTCTAAGTACCGAATTGCCGCTGTATAGTTCACGTTGATCGATAGGAGTTGAGTTTAGCCAATCGCTTTCTTTAATTTGACCACTTTGACCATAAGCAGTCAGAGCATTTTGATAGCAAACAGCTTTGATCTGGTTTTCAGGAATTCCTCTTAGTGCCATTAATTGAGCCGTTTTAGGTACAGCTAAAGGATCGCTTACTCCCCAATCGGCACTACTATCAACAATAATGCGATCGCAACCATAAGTCCGCACTACTTCTACCATTCTTTCGTTGCCCATTTTAGTGTTGGGATAAATAGTAAATCCAGCCCAAAAGCCTCTGTCTAGTACTTCTTTGGCAGTTTCTTCGTTATTGTGATCGACGATTACTTGAGAAGGATCTAAACCATGTTCTAAACAGACATCCATACTGACAGATGTACCCGCTTTTTTATCCCGATGGGGTGTGTGGATCATTACGGGTAAATTTAATTCTTTAGCTAACTCTAACTGAAGGCGGAAATACTTGTCTTCTGCTGGAGTCATATCGTCATAACCAATTTCACCAATGGCTACCACCCCTTCTTTGCAAGCATACAAAGGCAAGATTTGCATTACCGCTTCTGCTAAAGCTTCGTTGTTGGCTTCTTTGGAATTCAAACCAATCGTGCAGTAGTGTTTAATGCCAAATTGACTAGCGCGGAATCTTTCCCAACCAACCAAAGAACTTAGATAATCTTGATAAGTATCGACGCTAGTGCGGGGTTGTCCTAACCAGAAAGCTGGTTCAATTATCGCTACTATTCCCGCCTTCGCCATGGCTTGATAGTCATCAGTAGTTCTAGCAGTCATGTGGATATGAGGGTCTATCAGCATCATATTATTGTTTTGCATTGGTTTAGTTATTTTTTATAATGAAGGTCTAATCTGAATTAAAAATTGCCCTGAAGCCTAGGTTGTACTTTATCTAGATATATGTTTTTCTTACCTTAAATTAACTAATTACAGATGTAAGTGATCTCAATTTGCACAATGCGTATTAGTTGAAATTTCAGCTCTAAAAGAATAAATTCATTTTCGTGCTCGCGCTCAAAATTAAACTAAATTAAACTAATTAAGGCAATTGAGAGCCTAATTTAAGTTCAGCGACAGCTTCAGATTTAAAAGGCATGACCAACTCCCAAAGTTCAGGACTAACCGTTCTATTTGCTGCCAATCTTTCACAAGCATAGTCAATTAGCATTTGGGATAATTGCTGGTTGTTACGAAATTCTAAACCGTAAATAAGATGTAGAGGACTACCAACAAATAAAGCTTTGAGAACCATCTGATTCCAGGCTAATTCCTCCAAATATTTAGCAGGGTAGGGATTGTTTAAAGTCACCGCATTAAACACTGAAGTCATATTACTACGAATACCTTCAGCAGCACGTAGTTGAAATTTTTCAGGATGGGGCAATAAAGGTAAACTTTGATAAAAAGCGATCGCTTCCCCTACATCTGCTGCTGCTATAATTTTGTCTAGGGTTGCTACATATTTAGCTGCATTTTCTGAGGGAAAAGATAATATTAGTAGTGTTCGACCAAACTGATCTAAAGTCCAGTTAGCGGGATTCCAGCCCCTAACGAGTTTTGCTACTGTCTGCAACTCCTCTAATGATAAATTTAATTTTTCCTGACCAAGATAACGCGGTACAGCACTAAATGAAGTAAATAAAGTTTTTTCTGAAGCACCGTTAGCCAACTCGGCTATTTTTTGATTTAGCCAGGTTTGATTGTCAGCAGAAATCCTATTTTTTAGTAAATTTATTAATAGTGATTTTGTTTTATTTATTTTAATATCCGTCTCAATAAACATAATTTAAACAGCTGTACTATATTGTCCACAAATATAACCTTGTCTCTTTAACAACAGCCACGTAGTTTTACGATCTTTATGCAATCTTTTTGTATAACAACTATTTTTTTACAAAAAGATAAAGTAGATTATTTAGAGCAACATCGTTGTTTGTTTACCGACGCTTTTAATTACTTATCTGCTTAGAGAAGTCTCTAATGCCAAGATAACGATCTGTACGAATTTCTTGTATTGATGAATTTACTCTTTCTCGATCTTCTCCTAAAGTATCAAGAATTTGCCTGCCCATTTCTAAAGCTGCCTCAAATTCTGGCTGAACTACCTCTGTTGCACCCAATTTAGTCAACAGATCGATTTCGCGATCGCTATGGGAACGAGCTACTATATCTATACCAGGGGCAAAATTTTTAGCTTGCTGAAGCAAAATACGAGAACTAGAAGGATCGGGAAGCGCAATCGCGATCGCTTTAGCTTTATTTAAGTATGCTTTTTCCAGAACTAATTCTGCATCAGCATCGCCATAAATATAGGGAATTTTCTCTCGTCGCAAACTTCTAATTGCAGCCTCGCTATTTTCGATGACTAAGACTGGATAGTCATGATTGCGCAATACTCTGACGACGATTCGTCCTACTCTACCGTAACCCGCCACCACAACATGATTACAAAGAGTTGCAGGAACGTCGATACTTTTATTCTGTTGTCGCTGTCTTAAATAGTTGGCAATATATGGCACTGCTGCCAGCCTTTGAGCTATTTCTGGTGAAAATCTCATGCCAATAGGAGTTAATACTAGAGTAATCGCCGTAGTCCCAATTAATAGATCGTATTGATCTTGATTAATAAATCCTAATTGTTCGCCTAAGACAGCCAAAACAAAAGAAAATTCGCCAATTTGATTCAGTCCTAAACTACTAATGATTGAGGTTTTAAAAGAATAGCCAAACTGCCAAATAATTGGCAGAACAATAGCTGCTTTCCCAATCATTACCAAAGCAACTAAACCAATGATTACGCCAAAGTTTTGCCAGAGAGTAGTCGGATTTATGAGCATCCCAATTGAAGCAAAAAACAAGCAGGCAAACGTATCACGTAAGGGAATCATTTTGGCCAAAGCGTGATCGGCATAATCAATTTCGGATATAGTTAATCCTGCGACAAAAGCACCCATTTCTATAGATAAGCCCAATTTAGCAGTAATTAATGCTACGCCTAAACATAGAGCAATAACCGTCAATAAAAATAATTCACTGTTCTCTGTTTTGGCTACGGTGGACATCACATAAGGAACAACCCAATATCCTCCCGCGATCGCGCCAGCAAAAAAGAACACCGCCTTCATTATTGCTACAGTTAAGGCAAAAACTAAATTATCTGGCTGATTTAGTGCTGGTAATACTGCCAACATTAATCCCAAGGCCAAATCTTGAGCAATTAAGATTGCTAACATTACTTGACCATGGACGGTATTAACTTCTCCTCTTTCAGTAAGAGTCTTTAACACAACTGCTGTAGAAGAAAGAGATAAAACTGCACCGATGAAAATACCTTCAACGGGAGTTGCCACCCAACCCCAGAGGATTGTCAAAACTGCAACTAGAGCAATCGTCAAACCAATCTGTAAAATGCTGCCGGCGATCGCAATATTTTTAACTCGTTTAAGTTCAGCCAGAGAAAATTCAACTCCCAAAGCGAAAAGCAAAAAAGCAACGCCAATTTCTGCTAAAGCTTTAATGTCTTCGATTTGAGCGATCTGTGCTAATCCAAAAGGACCAATTACTAAACCACAAACAAGATAGCCCAGTAGAACAGGCTGGCGCAAACGATGAGCGATATAACCACTTAATGCAGATGCTCCCAACACAGTAGTAAGATCGATGATGAAAGTATGGTTTGCTCCTGCCATGTAATTAATTGTTAGTATTTTGGCTTAAAAATAATTGTATCGAGTAAGATAAAAATTTTACTGTAACGGCAATAATTTAAAATACCAAAAAAACAGAGAGGCAAAATTGAAATACCTCTCCATCCAGCTAAATAATTAAAAAAAAATACGATTAAGTAACAAATCCACTATACCGCAGGTTTGAACAACCCTAGTTTTTGCCACAGCTGATTTAACGCAAACATATACTGTTGATCTAATTGGTTGGCAACGCCATCCCAACTAAACTTAGCTTCAACTCTATTTCTAGCGTTTGTTGCCAACTCTTTATGCCACTGTTCATCAGACAAAATAGAGTCGATTGCTTTGGCAAAAGCTATCTCATCTTGAGGAGGCACAAGCAACCCTGTTTTACCATCTGCGACAGAGAATTTTAAACCTCCCACGTTAGCAGCGATTACGGGAGTGCGTGAAGCCATAGCCTCAATTGCTACTAAGCCAAAAGGTTCATAATGGCTGGGAACAACGCAGACATCAGCAGCAGCGTAATAGTAGGCTAAATCTTCGTGTTGAACTCGACCTACAAATTCGGTTATTTTTTCAATATTTAGTTCTTTAACAATACTAGCAATACGATTCTTTTCAATACCATCACTTTCTCCTGGAGTACTGCCTCCCACAATCTTTAATTTGAGGTTTTCGTGGCGTTTGACCTCATCTTTGGCGATCGCTCTAACTAGAGTTTCAATTCCTTTGCGCTCATCAAAACGCCCTGCATACATGACTAGCTTGGTTTCGGGACTTACGCCGATCTTTGCTCTCCCCGCGGCGCGATCGACACTACCAAAACAGTCGATATCTGTCCCGCAAGGAATAACCGTAACGTTACCCTTTTTGGATACTAGCGATCGCATATGTTCTTGTTCTTGAGGGGAAGTTGCAATGATCGTGTCTGCGGTTTCTAAACATTCTTTTTCTACCCGTAAACGTGTTTTGGCAATTAAAGGAATAGTATTAATCGAACGATACTTAACTGCTCCTAATGAGTGGTATGTATGCAAATGTTGAACGGTTTGAAGTTTTTTGATTTCCATTCCAACCCATCCAGAAAGCCAGTAATTGCTATGAATTAGAGGATATATTGTTTTCTGTTGATGCTGATAGTCAAAAAAGGCTTTAACGAACTCTGGCAAGTAATTAAAAATTTTTTGTCTGGCAACAAACCTTTGAGGTCCTGCCGTTAAGCGAATTGTCCGACAATTAGGACTATGTTCTACAATCTTTTCCTGATTAGCGTCACTGCGACGAGTAAACATATCTACTTGCCAACCCTGACGAGCTAAAGCTTCTCCTACCTGTCTAACGTAGACATTCTGCCCTCCTGCTTCTTCTTTGCCAATATCGATAGCAGGGTCTCCATGAACAGAAATTAAAGCAATTTTTCCTCTACTTTTGGGTAACATGATTTTGTTTTTTTTACTTATCAAAGACTAAGATTTATTTGTCTGTGAATATTTTATTCTAATGTTTCTAGTACTGCATCTTTCCTCAGTTATAAATCTCTAGTCGCAATTGCACCGTATAATTTAATACTTTTTTAATATTTATTAACAAATTTGAAAAATAGTTTAAATAAATAAATTTACAGCTTTAAAAAATCGAGATTAATAATAATAATAAAGCAGTACAATGCTGTTTAAAGATTTGTTACCTAAAATAAAGCTATTTTTAAGTCAAAAACAAATACATTGACAGTAAATAAAATCAAATTCATCTGATAATTGCTACTTCATTGTTCCCGTAGATCCAAAACCCTTGTTGTTCCTTGAGGTGCTATCTAATTTGTCTACTACTGTTATTTTAGCCTGAATAATCGAAGCCACTACCATTTGAGCAATTTTCATTCCTGGAACAATTTGAAATGATTTTTTTCCATGATTAATTAAAATAATCCCAATTTCACCACGGTATCCAGCATCAATTGTGCCAGGCGAATTTAAAACAGTAACTGAATGTTTTAATGCCAGTCCACTACGGGGACGTATTTGCGCTTCTATACCAAGAGGAAGAGCGATCGCAATACCAGTATTAATTAGCTGAGTTTCTCCTGGTAGGATCTCTGTCTCTTCAATAGCAAACAAGTCTAATCCTGCATCTTCTGAATGAGCGTAGTCAGGAATAATCGCAGATTGATTTAGTTTTAAAATTTTGATTTCCATAGTTGCGTATATATAGCCGTACAAGATTAGCTTAAGACAATTGAGGTGATTGGCTCGAAGATAGTAGGTAGTAGCTAGTAGGTAGTAGGTAATTATTACTCATTATTTGCGTAGCTTATCCTTTAGGACTTATTACGCTTTGCTGAGATTTACCGAGCGCAATTGTTAACCGAGAAGTATTGAGGCATGGTTGGCAGGCAAATCAATCATCTGTGTTCATATCGTCTTCATCTGTGCGATATGCCCTAAAGGATATGCGGAGCGGTATGCTTTAGCACTAACTACGTGTGACGCGAACTTCTAATCCTTTAGGACGCGAAGCGGTATGCTAAAGCCCTAAAAGATTCTCTTCGGTCTCGGAGCGGTATGAAGTAAGCATTTGCCAATCGCGGATTCACGGATAAACCGCACTCCGCCCTTCGGTCTCGAAGCTTATCCGTGATAGACTAGCTTCGCGTCGTCCTTTAGGACGTAAGGAGCTAATCATGCACGGGTCATATCCTTTAGGGGACTTTTTCGAGAGTAAGATCTCAGACAGATCGCTCCACTACTAAATCTTTTATTACTTTTAATTAATAAAATGAGTTTTTGGCTGAAAAATTATTCTCAAAATATACTGTCAGATATTTACATATATCGAATGAATTCGATCAATATATACAGTAAAGCTGATTTGTTCTTGCACTAAATGTTTAGGCGTTGCTAAATGAAGGGATGATTATATGATTCTTACAACTAAGCAAATTAATTAAAAAGCTAATAGCTAATAGCTGATAGCCGATAGCTGATAGCTACGAACAGATTACTTTGAGCGTGGGAGATGCTCTGAGCTTAAGAGCATATCTAACCACGCTGTTAGGTTTCATACTTCAAATCAGCAACGCCAATGTTTAAAGTGTTTAAATAAAGATTAGCGAAAGGAGACACATGAACGCATCGGAAAGAGCCAAAGGTTTAGATATTGCCACTAAAATCGCCTCTGTCGTTACTTTGTTTAAAACACAATTTCCTGATGCCAAAGCCGATCTTAAACCATGGCAAAACGACCCTGATACCCGTGAGCTAGTCGATCCCGACTCGATTGATATTGGATTTCATTTTCCAGGCTGGAGTAGACGCTACCAAAGTAACAGTATTTTAGTGCAAATTCGTTTTTACAAAGATCCTACCGAAGAGGCGGAAAAATTCATCGGCGTAGAAACCTGTGGTTTTAGTCATGTAGGTCAGGCTTGGAAATTTTCAACCATAGACAGTTGGCAATGTGTTGGTCAATGCCAACCAGCGCAAGACGCAGAAAAGCAATTAAAGCTGTTTTGTCGTCAGGTATTTGAATTATTTGATTAACTAGCTAGTAAAAAGAGTTGGGGTATTACTCATCAGTCTTTCTAAAGCAAGTTGAAGGCGATCGCGACTATTAAAGTTATCTAGTTTCTGAATCAGTTTGCCATCATGAAATAGCATGATTGTTGGTAAATTTCTAAGACAATAATAGTTAGTTAGTTTAAAATTGTCGTCAGCATGGATTGAAACCAATTTAATCGGTTCATTGTTATCTGACTGAAGTGTTTCCAACATAGGGTTAATTAATCGACATAAACCACACCAGGGACTCCAAAAATGTACCAATACTGGGCGGGATGCTTCTAATACCTCTATTTGAAAATTGGCTTCATTGACTGCGGATATCATATAAATATAAACGCCTTTTAATCTACTTTAGATACTTTGAGCTATGCTACATCTAATCGGGATCATCTGAAAAGGCTATATTAAACAATATCGTCAAAACTTCACCAGTATACTCTTGAAGTCATCTGCATTAGCCAAGGATGCGCCCACCAAAACAACATGACAAAAGCAGCTATTCCCAAATAAGCAGGGCGTAAATATTCTTGCCACTTAATTGTTTGACGACCATCAGCGATCGCTAAAAAGGGAATAATTGAGGTGCGTGCCTTAACTTTCTCGAAAGCTTCGCCATATCTTTGACTTAAGCGGCGATCGCCATGCCAGACGGCAAATAAATGATGGGCAATTAATCCGAGTGATGTAACCAAGGTAAAGGTTGTCCCCAGCCAGAGAGTGTGCGCAATACACCAAATCACTTGTCCTACCATTTGTGGATGACGAGTAATGCGAATAATCCCTGTTTCAAATAGATATACTTGAGGTTTTTGCACCGCAGCAATCTCTAATAGGTTAAAGGTTGCTGGATAAAGGAAGATAAAGGAAATAGCTGATAACACCCAGACAGTAGTTTTAACGCCTGGCACTCCTTGCACCTGCCATAATTGCAGCCCATCATAACGGTGATTAAAAAAGTAGATAATTAAAATAGTCGCAAAAGGAATGCTTACTAAAGCAAAGATTACTCGATATAATCTTGCTCCGATCTTAGCTTCTGCCCACGAACGTAATGCAGCCAAACCACTATGAGCAATGGCAAATCCCAACAATAAACTCACCATGATCCAGTGGCTATTGGTTAACCAGCTAACTTCTGTCATCGAGATCTTAAATATAGGTATTATTAATCACTTATGATAATAACAATAATTAAAAATTAATTGCGTACCCCAATCGTGATACTGTGCAAATAAAGAACACGAAAATTATTAAAGATTAAGCACTATTAATAATACGTTTAAATAACACTCTGATAACTAACTTTTTTGATAAAATCGTTACTGGAATTTTATGTCTGATATTCCTTTTACATTGGATCAACTTCGTATACTTAAGGCAATTTCCACAGAAGGAAGCTTTAAGCGGGCTGCGGACAGTCTCTATGTGTCTCAACCCGCCGTCAGCCTACAAGTACAAAATTTGGAAAAGCAGTTAAATGTACCTTTGTTTGACCGTGGTGGACGTAGAGCGCAGTTAACCGAAGCAGGGCATTTATTATTAAGCTATGGTGAGAGAGTAATCTCATTATGTCAAGAAACCTGTCGGGCGATCGAAGATTTGCAGAATCTCCAGGGTGGGACTCTAATTGTCGGCGCATCTCAAACTACAGGAACATATTTAATTCCCCGGATGATTGGTTTGTTCCGCGAAAAGTATTCTGATGTATCGGTACAGCTTCAGGTACACTCAACACGTCGTACTTCTTGGGCGGTAGCCAATGGACAGGTAGATCTAGCAATTATTGGGGGAGAAGTTCCTACAGAATTGCAGGATGTACTTAACATTATTCCTTATGCTGATGATGAACTAGCTTTAATCTTGCCTCCCAATCATACGTTGGCGCAGGAAAGTGTCATCCAAAAAGAAGATTTGTATAAGCTAAAGTTTATTACCTTAGACTCTCAATCTACAATTCGTAAGGTAATTGATAAAGTTTTGAGCCGCTACGAAATTGACCCCAAGCGATTAAAGATTGAAATGGAGCTAAATTCTATTGAGGCAATTAAAAACGCAGTGCAGTCTGGTTTAGGGGCTGCTTTTGTCTCAACCACGGCGATCGAAAAAGAGTTGGAGATGGGAATATTGCATCGCGCCAAAATTAAAGAGGTTGATATAGGAAGAACTTTAGCAGTAATTGTTAATCCAAATCGCTATTGCTCTAAAGCAGCAGAAGCATTTAGTAAGGAAATTTTACCCAAGTTTTCTACCAAAGAAGAATTTAAACACCTTGAGAGTCTGTATAAGAACACCGTAGAGATTAGCTAAAGATTAGGCGATTTGCCCCGAAATTCATTAGTACAATCAGCAAATAACGCTATTTTTCGCCAGAGATCGCTATAGACCCAAGATGTTGTTGTGCGTAGTTAAACAGTTTCAGTCTTCAGACGATAGACGATCTTGATGCTCACCAAATTCGACTGAAGAATTAAAAATGCGATCGCTTTTGACTTTTCAACAATTTGCTTCGCACCGAACTATTAATTAGTCGCCTTAGCTAATAGTCCACTCGCTGCGCCCAAACCGATAAAATTTGGCAACCAGGCAGCCAGCCAAGGAGTAACAACTCCTGAAATGCCTAAAGATTGAGAGATAAACGATAAAAGATAATAGCCAAAAATAAGTCCAATACAAATCCCAAAACTAGTTGCCTTACCAGAGTCTTGGGGTTGAACACCCAAAACCGCACCAATTAGAGCAAATACCAAACAAGCAAATGGAAGCGCAATTTTCTCTTGAATCCGCACCTGCCATTTACGAATTCTTTGTTCGTCTGCGCTATGTCTAATGACGTTAAGATATTTTCGCGCTTCAAAAATGTTCATTTCATTAGTTTTTTTATTTTTCTGGGTAAGGTCTAAAGCAGTTTGCGGGAGTGCTAACTGTTGATGCTGGAAGCGAACTATGTTGTTGTAGCTTCCATTGATTCCCACTAAATAAATAGTTCCGTCGTAAAAATCCCAAATGTTCTCTAAAACATTCCACTGGGCCGATCGCGCTACGACAATTTGGCTAACAGATCTCCGAGAACGATCTAATACTGTCAGGTTTTTCATTTGCTCACCATCAAATTCCTCGGCATAAAACAAGCGGGTTAACACCTCTTTGGTATTACCATCTTCGGTTTCTATATCTTCATACTCAGGAAACAGAATATTTTGGGTTTCAAAATCGGGTCTGGTTGTGCCTAATGCTTCTTTCAAGGTTACTGAAGCCTGATAGCTAGCTGCGGGAGCTACAAAGTTATTAAACCAAAAAGTAATTGCTACAATACACAAGCTAAAGGCGATCGCTGGCATAATTAAACGATACATATTGACCCCAATACTCCGCAGGGCAATTAGTTCACTATCACTAGAAAGGCGACTATAGGCCATTAGTGTCGCCAACAAAATTGACATGGGAAAGGCAAATACAATAAACTCTGGCATTCTCAGTAACAAAACTTTGGCAGCCACACCCCAGAATAATCCTGAATCTGTCACCTGACGGATTAGTTCAAATACGGCACCGATTGATAAGCCCAAAGAAGTAAATATGCCCATACCAAATAAAAACGGCAGGATTAGTTCCCTGATGATGTAGAGATCCATCACGGACAAACCGATACTATTTCGATCTAGTGGTTTTAAGGCGGCAATTTTCATGAGTATAGTTGGGAGGAAAAACTTAGCCGTAGCCTAAGCTCAATTCTGCTATTTTTTAGAGCTTTTTGATTTTAAAGTATTTGTTAGCGAATTTTGATTGCGGCGATCGCATATTTGCTGTAATTCTTGTTGGTGTTCTTCCGCCCAATCTGCTAAAACTTTCAGGGGTTCAATTAACTTAGTACCAAAAGCGGTTAAATTGTACTCCGTCTTGGGAGGGATGACAGGATAAACTTTACGCTTTAATATTTTGTCTGACTCTAGCCTTCTCAACGTTTGAGTCAGCATCTTTTTGGAAATCCCGGGAATTTCTCGCTGTAGTTCGCTATACCGTTTGCTACCTTGTTTCAAAACATATAGGACTGGTAATGTCCATTTATCACCAACAATGTTGATTACTTGACGTGTCGGGCAGTTCTTATTGAGTAAGGGTTCATGTTCATTTTTGGGAACCATAAGGTAACTATTATACTAAAGAGTGCCTACTTGTAAAAAAGAGTCCATCTGCGCCATATTATAAGCCAAGGGCGGAACCTTAATTTATTAATTAATATTGTTATGACGCGTAATAGTCTGCTTACTAATAAAACCATTAGTTTATATTTACTGTTCTTGGTTCTAGCTGGTTGTGGAAAGCAGCCAGAAGCCCAAGCTCCTCCTCCCGCGGTTGCTGTAGAAGTTACAGATTTAAATAGAACCAGTGTCCAATCTAGTTCTGAGTTTGTCGGTAATTTAGAAGCAAAACAAAGAGTTGCTCTTGCCCCCAGAGTTGACGGCAGAGTTTTAGAAATTGCTGTAGAAGAGGGAGACACGGTAAAAAAAGGCGACTTAATTTTAGAACTTCAGCTAAATAGAGAACAGGGAGAAGTAGATGCAGCCCAGTCTGAAGTTAATATTCAACGAGCTAATGTGAGCAACGCCGAAGCAGAATCAAAGGCAGTAGAGGCAGAAGTAGCCAGCGCCCAAGCAACAGTACAACAAAGTCAAGCAGATTTAAGAGAACAAGAAGCAGAATTACAACTAGCCAAAACTAATCTAGAAAGAGTCAAATTTTTGGTGAAGCAGGGAGCGCAATCACAGCAAAATTTAGACAACAGCACCAGAGATTTAAACGCAGCCCAGGCACAAACAGATGCCCTGAAAGCAGCTTTAAATTCTAGTCAAAAAACTCTTAGTGCTAGTCAAGCAAGAGTTAATTCAGCCAGATCGGCGATCGCTGGAGAACAGGCGGCTCTACAACAATCGGAAGCCAGAGTAGGTATTGCTACCGATAACCTAGATTTCAATCGTCTTACTGCTCCTATAGATGGAGTGGTGGGCAATATTCAGCCCAAAATTGGTGATTATCTGGAAATTGGGCAGGAAGTAACCAGCATTATCCAAGATGATGCTTTGGAGCTTAATATTAGCGTACCTTTAGAACAGGCTTCTAATTTAAAAATAGGTTTACCCGTTGAAATTATCGATACTCAGGGAAAAGCACTCTCGAAAGGTAGCATTAGCTTTATTTCTCCCAGAGCAGATCGCAATAGCCAAGCAATTTTAGTCAAAGCAGCGATTAACAATAACGGCAGACTAAGAGACGATAGCTTCGCTAGAGCTAGAATTATTTGGTCAGAACAGCCAGGGGTTTTGATTCCTACCGAAGCCGTATCCCGTATTGCCGGTAAAAGCTTTGTCTTTGTAGCCGAAGAAACCAAACAAAAAAACGGTAAAACTGCTTTAGTTGCCAAACAAAAACCTGTGGAATTAGGTGCGATTCAAGGTCAATCTTATCAAGTTATTTCTGGTTTAAAATCTGGCGATCGCTTAATTACCTCTGGCATTCTTAACCTAGCTGACGATATACCCATCAATCCTAAATCAGAAACCGTGACTAGTCAGGAAATTTAGTAATCAGTTAATAGTCAACTAATAGTCAACATCTAAAAATGTTGTTAGGCAGATCAGTAATTAGCAATTATCAATTCCTAAACTTTAATCCTTGAACCAATTATGATTCTGAGTATCGCCGATACCTTTATTAAAAGACCTGTATTAACGACGGTGTGCGCTGCTATTACAGTGCTGGTTGGGGCGATAAGTATCCCCATGTTGCCTATATCTCAGCTACCACAAATTGCACCGATCCAGGTAGAAGTGACCTCTGCTTATATTGGCGCAGATGCGGAAACTGCGGAAACGAACGTTACTAGCGTCATCGAAAGAGAAATTAATGGGGTGGAGAATATGAGTTATATCTCCTCCAATACTAGTAATGATGGTGTCACCAATATTGCTGTTTCTTTTCCTCCAGAGACAGATCGTGATATTGCTCAGGTTAATGTGCAAAACCGAGTTGCTCTATCTGAACCTCAGTTGCCATCGGCTGTCCAACAAACTGGTGTAACAGTACAAAAATCTTCCCCAGACTTGTTGATGGGGATTGCTTTTTTTGCTGAAAATGGAGAATATGACGACCTGTTTTTGAGTAACTATCTCGATCTTTATTTACTCGATCAGGTTAAAAGAATTGAAGGGGTAGGACAAGCAGTTATTTTTGGTGAGCGAAAATATGCTATGCGTCTCTGGCTCGATCCTGACGCTTTGGCAGCCCGTAATCTCGGTGCAGAGGATGTAGTCGATTCCCTAGAAGAGCAAAATATTCAAGTAGGTGCAGGTAAAATTGGTCAACAGCCTGCTGCTGACGATCAAAGGTTTGAGTTTACTCTCCGTGCTGCTAGTAGATTAGCTAGCGCCGAAGAATTTGAAAATCTGGTAGTTGCTACAGGAGAAAGTGGTAATTTAATTAAACTCAAAGATGTTGGTCGTGCTGAATTAGGAGCAGAAAATTATGATACCTCAGCCAAGTTTAAAGGCAAACCTGCTGTGGGAATGGGGGTGTTTCAGCTACCTGGAAGTAACGCTTTAGAGGTTGGTACGGCAATTAAAACAACGATCGCGGAACTATCTCAGACATTTCCTCCAGGGATGAATTACCAAATTGCTTTAGATGCTACCGAATTCGTACAGGTATCTTTAGAAGAAGTGGTAAAAACTCTGATGCTGGCAGTTTTGCTAGTAGTTTTAATTCTATTTATCTTTTTACAAGACTGGCGAACTACCCTGATACCTGCGATCGCTATTCCCGTGTCTTTGATTGGGGCGTTTGCTTTTCTAAATGTCTTCGGGTTTCAGATTAATACTCTGACTCTGTTTGCGATGGTCTTATCAACAGGGGTAGTAGTAGATGATGCCATTGTGGTTGTAGAAGCGATCGCTACTAAGGTTGAACGGGGAATGAAGCCTCGTCTAGCTGCTATAGACACCATGAACGAATTAACAGGGGCAGTAATTGCGACATCTTTAGTTTTGGCTGCGGTGTTTATCCCTGTGTCTTTCTTTCCAGGCTCAACGGGAGTAATTTTTCAACAATTTTCCTTGACAATTGTTTTTGCGATCGCCCTTTCTACTTTTAACGCCCTCTCTTTTACTCCTGCGATGGCAGGTCTTTTACTACGTCCGACCAACCCAAACAGAAATAGAAATATCTTAGGTAAGTTTTTTAATAAATTCAATCAAGGATTTAGCTGGATTACGGATAAATATACCCAAGCAATTACTTTCTTGACCAAAAAATTTGTTCGTCCTTTTGTTTTAGCTGCCTTTGTTGCGTTGATTTTGTTTACTTACTTTTTGTATAACTTAATTCCGACAGGTTTTATTCCTGAAGAAGACCAAGGTTATTTCTTTACCATTGTCCAAGCACCCGAGGGTGTATCCCTAAACTATACCCAGGACATAATGGAACAAATAGGGGGGAAACTAAGTGAGATAGAAGATATCGAAAGTTATTTTGCCCTGAGTGGTTTTGGTTTTGACGGTAACGGCAGTAATCGTGGTTTTGCTTTTACTAAACTTAAGCCCTGGGAGGAAAGATCGGGCACGGAACAATCAGTGTATTCAATTTTAGGTCGTCTTAACGCTTCTTTTCAAAGTATTACAGGAGCAAGGGCGTTAGCGGTTAATGCTCCCCCTGTAAGGGGTTTAAGTAGCTTTGGTGGCTTTGAATTTCAACTACAGGATCGTCGTGGCTTACCGATCTCAGTGCTGGTAGAGAATGCCAACCAAGTGATTGCTGCTGCTGCCCAAAGACCAGAACTTGCCAACGTTTTTACCCAATTTGCTGCTAATACTCCTCAAATCGAGGTGGCAGTAAATCGCGATCGCGCTAAAGCTTTGGGAATTAATGTTGACGATATTTTTGATACTCTACAATCTTATTTAGGCTCAAGATACGTTAATGATTTTGTCCTCGAACAAAGACAATATCGGGTTTATGTTCAGGCAGACAGCGATTTTCGTGCTAATCCCCAGGATATCAATAAACTCTATGTCAGCTCTGCTAACGGTCAGCTAGTATCATTAGGCACTCTCGTCGAGCTTCAAGAATTTACTGGACCTCAAACCATTACCCATTACAATCTCTTCCGCTCAATTAACATTCAAGGTTCTCCCGCGCCTGGCTTTAGTACAGGACAAGCAATTCAGGTAATGGAAGAGGTAGCAGCGGAAATCTTACCGGCTAGTATGGGTTATGAATGGACTGGTACAGCCTTGGAAGAAAAATCGGCTGGTGGACAGTCAGTGTTGATCTTTGGTCTGGGCTTATTAATGGCATTCCTAGTTTTAGCTGCTCAATACGAAAGCTATGTAGATCCATTGATTATTATTCTCACCGTGCCTTTGGCGGTGTTAGGAGCGATCGCCGCTATTTGGGTACGGGCAAATATTTTTCAAGCTGGCAGTATTTGGCCGATTATCAACAACGATGTTTACGTTCAGGTGGGCTTAGTAATGTTGATTGGATTGGCTAGCAAAAACGCGATTCTGATTGTGGAATATGCTAACCAATTAAAAGAACAGGGACTAAATACTGTTAAGGCAGCAATTAAAGCAGGACAAGAACGTTTTCGTCCTATCTTAATGACTGCCATCTCCAGTTTGATTGGTTTTTATCCCTTGGTTGTCGCTACTGGTGCAGGTGCATCTAGTCGTTGGTCACTGGGAACGGCGGTTTTTGGGGGAATGCTGTTTGCTACAGTTCTTTCTCTATTTCTAGTTCCCTCTCTTTACATCATGATTAAAAGCCTTCAATCCCTAACGAATAAAGGCTCAGGCGGTTCGGGAAACAATGGCAAGACAAACGATTCCCATAATAGTCGTGTGCCAGCCAAAGAAAATTCCGAAGTGAAACTGACAAGCAACTACAAGCTAGATAGTTCAGGTCAAAATCCTTAGATAGCAAGATTGCCAAATACAGACATTAGTAGTTTAAATAGCAAAAGTCCGTACCGATTAACCTATTCAGTAGGGACTTTTAGTTAAGCCATAAAATACAGTTTTAGTACTTTTTTAGTACTTTGCTCGAATCAGTTTATAATAATATGCCGATCGCGATCGGTTAAAATTCAACGAGAGGTAAGTTACAGTTGATACAAATGAGACAAATGTAAGACCTCTAATTAGCAATTATTCCTGACTATATACAGCAGATATTATTTAATGATTTGGCCGTTTAACAAAACTAAAAAACAAATTGCGCGAATCGAAATTACTGGTGCGATCGCTTCAGAGACTCGCAAACAAGTTTTAAAAGCGTTTAAAACTATTGAAGAAAAGAAGTTTCCCGCTCTACTGTTGCGCATAGATTCCCCTGGGGGTACGGTAGCAGATTCTCAAGAAATTTTTGCTGCTTTGCAAAGGCTACAGTCAGATAAAAATGTGAAGGTAGTTGCTAGCTTTGGTAACATTTCAGCTTCGGGTGGTGTTTACATTGGTGTCGGTGCCAAGCACATTGTTTCCAATCCTGGAACGATTACAGGCAGTATTGGCGTGATCTTGCGGGGGAACAATTTAGAACGACTATTAGAAAAAGTTGGTGTTTCTTTTAAAGTAGTCAAGTCTGGACCTTATAAGGATATTTTGGCCTTTGACCGTGAGTTGACAGAGGAAGAAGAGCGTATCTTACAGCAGTTAATTGATGTTAGTTATGGTCAATTTGTCGCTACCGTTGCCAAGGGTCGGAGTCTAGATCAAGATACGGTTAGAACCTTTGCTGATGGTCGAGTATTTACTGGAGAACAAGCTCTAGCATTAGGTCTGGTGGATCGCTTAGGCACAGAGGAAGATGCTCGTCGTTGGGCAGCAGAATTAGCAGGATTAGACCCTGATAAAGCCGAATATTTTAATATTGAAGAACCAAAACCATTCATCAACCGCTTTATTCCTGGTAGGAGTCAAAGTAAAACTGGTATCGGTTTAGCAATTGATTCGGTACAGTTTGACCTGGCGACTAGCGGTTTGCCGTTGTGGTTATATCGTCCTTAAAAATTAGCGAGTCGGAAATTGGCTGGTAAAATTTACTCGCCAATTTTAAGTTAAAACAATTATTAATTGTTTATTGTTTATTAATAATAATATGGTGTTGAATCACAAGATAGAAAAACTTAATTAAGGGAGAAGAAACAGTGGAGTGGAAAGTAAGAGGCATTCGTGGAGCAACGACCGTGACTGAAAATACGGAGGTCGCTATGGCAAGCGCTGTTAAGGAACTATTAGACGAACTGGAGACGTACAATTTATTCCAGCCTGACGATCTAGTTTGCGTAATTTTTACCGTCACTGCCGATCTTGATGCCGTGTTTCCCGCTGCTGCTGCCAGAAAACGCCTTGGCTGGAATTATGTTCCTCTGATCGATCTACAGCAAATGGATGTTAAGGGAAGTTTACCACGCTGCATTAGAATTTTGATTCAGGTTAATACTTCGCTGCCGCAATCGGCAATGATCCATCGTTATTTACATCAGGCACAGTCACTTCGCCCAGACTTGGACATTCAAATGTCTAGTCAACGCCTAGTCTAAATTAACAGCTTCATATTTAACTGCCAAAAAATTTGAAGCCTCTTTTACAACAAGCCATTTTAAATCAATTCCATTCCTATTTTAATCGGCTCGAATTCTGAATCGAAACAAGTCTAGCGATCATAAAAAGCACCTGTTAGATTCGCTCCCTGTAATTTAATGCTACGTAAATCTACGTCTGCAAAACAAACATTAACTAGATAGCCGTGTCTTAAGTCAGCTTCTCTAAGAATGGCTTTTCTAAAGTTAGACCCTTCTAAATTAGCACCCGTTAAATTAACCAGCCTTAGAGATGAATTGCTGAGATTGGCCTGCTTTAATTTTGCCCTAGTTAAGTTATAACTATCAAGGTTGACTCTAAGAGTAACATGATTAAGCTTAATTTTTTTCAGCTCAGATCTTTGAAAATTAGTTTCGCCTCGAATATAGTTTTGCAAGATTTTGTAGGCAGTGGCAAAAGAAACTAGATCTGAAGATTTTTGACTCTTGCTAGGGGAGAGCAAATTTTTGATAAAGAAGTCAACGGTTTGTTGATCGATCAAGCCTTTTTGGACAGCTATATGGTGAAATCTAGCTGTTTGTGAATTATTACGCTGCTCCAAAATAAGCTTAATTTGATTGTCATTAAGTAATGCAGCTTGTCGAAAATAATACACCAAGAGATGCTTTTGCTCTTGCTGCAAAAGTTGCTCCCATTGCTCCACAAAAAAATCGGCAGTTTTTTGTTTAAGCCAACCCCGCAAGACCAAAATTTCACCAATTTTCATCTGGGGAATTTCGACTTGCTCTTGTAAAGCAATTTCTATTTGTTTGGCTGAAATTAAACCAGCTTCGTTTAAAAGCTGACCGAGGGGCTTTTTCTCACTAGGTTTTGATGCTGGGGAATTATTATAGGTTGAAGAGGGTTTCACTATTACCTAAAAATGTCGCTTGAGTATTAAGATAATTGCGATCGCACTACCAAAGCTGCTTAAATACAAGGCGTGTGTTTAGATTGTAGTCTGAGGTAAAAAAGCCAAGCAACAGTAAATACACCTTGATTTGAAAATTTTCCAGATTAATATTGTGGGTTGAATTTTAATTGGACAATACAACATCTTGTTGTAGAGTCTATCGCTATATAGATAAACTGAAATATAGTTACTTCACACAAAGGATTGATTAAAAGAGGATGCAGATCAAAGCAACCAATACAGCATTATTAGATTGGACAGGCGACTTACTTGCCGTTGGTATTTCAGAAGGCGAAACTGAGTTGTCAGGAGACTTGGCCAAATTAGATGAAAAATTAACTGGAACAATTTCTGAATTGATTGCCGATGAGGAATTTGAAGGTAAATCTGGTACTAGTGCAGTTAGTCGTGTTGGCGGCAAAAATCCCGTACGCAAAATTGCTTTAGTTGGCTTGGGCAAGACAAGCGATTTAACTATAGATAGCTGGCGCAGTGCCGCAGCAGCGATCGCTCGTTTGGCAAAGAAAGAGAAAACTTTGGGTATTAGCTTGCCCGAAAGCTCAGAACCTGCCTCAGAAGCAGCTCAAGCAATCACGGAAGCAATTATTTTAGCTCTCCACGAAGATAATCGCTTTAAGTCTGAACCAGAATCTAAAGAACCAAAACTAGAGACTATTGATTTAATTGGTTTAGCGGGACAAGAATCAGCAATTGCCAAAGCTCAGACAATAGCCTCTGGAGTTATTTTTGCTAGAGAATTAGTTAATGCCCCTGCTAATCAAGTTACTCCCGTAACCATGGCAGAAACAGCACAGCAGCTAGCTCAAGAATACGGTCTAGAAGTTAAAATTTTAGAACAAGAAGACTGCGCTAAGTTCGAGCAGGGCATGGGTGCTTATCTCGGTGTAGGTCAGGCTTCGGAGATTCCACCGAAGTTTATTCACCTAATCTACAAACCTCAAGGTACAGCCAAGCGAAAGGTGGCTATTGTAGGTAAAAGCGTTACCTTTGACTCTGGTGGTCTGAATCTTAAGCCTAGCGGCAGCGGTATTGAAACCATGAAAATGGATATGGGCGGCGGTGCAGCTACTCTTGGCGCAGCCAAAGCGATCGCTCAGCTCAAGCCAGACGTTGAGGTTCACTTCATTTGTGCAGCCACTGAAAATATGATTAGCGGCAAGGCAATGCACCCTGGTGACGTGCTGAAAGCCTGTAACGGTAAAACGATTGAAGTCAACAACACTGATGCTGAGGGTAGACTAACCTTGGCAGATGCCTTAGTATATGCCGAAAAGCTAGAGGTAGATGCGATCGTCGATCTTGCCACTTTGACGGGTGCTTGTATTGTAGCTCTGGGTAATGATATTGCTGGGCTATGGAGTACTGATGACGCTCTGACAGAAGAGATGAAAACCGCTGCTAAATTAGCAGGAGAAAAGTTTTGGCAGTTACCGATCGAAGAGAAGTATTTTGAAGGCTTGAAGTCTCAAATTGCCGATATGAAAAACACTGGTCCTCGTGCTGGTGGTTCAATTACAGCTGCACTATTTTTGAAGCAGTTTATCAAAGAAACTCCTTGGATGCACCTAGATGTTGCTGGCCCAGTTTGGACAGATTCTTCTAGCGGAGTTAACAACAAAGGAGCGACTGGCTTTCCGGTTAGAACCCTGGTTAACTGGGTAAGTAATTAGATTTAATATCTGTATTGGAAGTCTTGTAATACAGCTATAAGTTGAATATTAGCAACTTTAGTAACTGCTGACGGTATGGAAAAAATGTATCTTATAATACATAAAAAATGCGATATCGTTGTTAATTTGGTTATTGCGCTTAATGTTAATCAAAAGTTAAGATTGGCGCGATCGCACTTATTGTGCGATTGAATTTCTGTTTTAAGGTGTGAGGAAAATGTCTAAATTAATCCGTAACTTGTTACTGGCTTGTCCAGCAATCATTGGTTTGGTGTTGGGTTCTCAATTGTCAGCTTCTGCTCAGTCAGTTTTAGGCGTAGACAGCAACACCGAGCTACTCAACCAAATTGATAATTATAGTCAAGAAGGTAAAACCAACCCCAGTAATCAAGTAACTAACGTCAATCAGCTGCGAGATGTTTCTCCCACAGATTGGGCTTATGAAGCACTACGTAGCCTAGTTGACCGTTATGGCTGTATCGCTGGTTTTCCTAACCAAACTTATCGTGGTAGTCAGCCTCTAACTCGTTATGAATTTGCCGCGGGCTTAAACTCTTGTTTAAATCAAATTGAGCGTTTAATCGCCTCACAAGGTTCTGTCGGTGCTGAAGATCTAGAGACAATAACTCGTCTCAGCCAAGAATTTGAAGCAGAATTAGCTACATTAGGTGGCAGAGTTGATGAAATTGAAAGCCGTACGGCAGCACTAGAAGATAATGCTTTCTCTACTACTACAAAATTACAAGGTGAAGCGGTCTTTGGCATCAGTAACGAGTTTAACAACTCTGATTTAAACGAAGTAGTTTTCCAAGATAGGGTGCGTCTGTCTTTTGTTTCCAGTTTCTTTGGGGAAGATTCTCTGTATACTCGTCTTGATGCCTCTAACGCTACTTATGGTTTTCAAACAGAAGACGCTAATGGAGATCCTGTTGAGCTTGACACTGGTACGTTAACTTATCAAACTTTGGATAATAGTAATAATATAGAAATTGGCTGGTTAGCTTACTACTTCCCTATCGGTGAAAAAATTGACGTTTATTTGCCCGCAGCCTTCCCACTCTGGGTTGACTTTGTTCCATCTTTAAGTCCCTATTTGGACTCGTTTACTGGCGCTACTGGATCTTTGTCTAGTTTTGCTGAATCTAGTCCCATCTATAAAATAGGTTTGGCTGCTGGTGGTGGTGTTGGTTTTAACTTTAAGCCTACTGACTTTATTACCGTTAGTGCTGGTTACTTCGGCGGTGATTCTTTCAACCCTGTTGCCGAGGAAGATGGTGGTTTATTCAATGAAGAATACTCTGCACTTGGTCAAGTTACTCTCAGCCTATTAGATGATAAATTACAATTAGCCGGTACTTATGTTCTGGGTCAATTTGGGAATACTCTAATAGATGGTGGTGATGGTGAATTTATTGGCACAAATGGCGTGTTCGACTTAGGGGTAGGTACTGCTAATGCAAATGTACCTTTCGGCGATGATACTAAAACAGCAACTAATTCTTACGGCGTAGAAGCAGCTTTTCAACTTAATGACAGAATTGCTTTAAACGCTTTTGGCATGTATATGGATGCACAGCCTACTTCTGGAGTGGGAGAAGCAGAAATTTGGTCTTATGGTGCAGGACTATCATTCCCAGATCTTGGTAAAGAAGGTAACTTAGCTGCTATTTTTGGGGGCGTAGAGCCTTATAATGGAAACGAGGACGATCTGCCGATTCATCTCGAAGGTTTATACAAATATCAGTTTAATGACAACATCTCGATTACCCCTGGTGTAGTTTATCTAATTGCTCCTAACGGCAACGAAGATGATGAAGATGCTTTAATTGGTGTTCTAAGAACTACCTTTACTTTCTAAGATTAAAACGATTAAGTGCCATTGAGTTGAACGCTAATTTTGAAGACCATAGTTATGTAGCTAACTAGGGTCTTTTTGACTTTTAAACCTTTATTAAACATCAAGTTAGCTTAAGCTCGATCGCAACAAGTTGTTTAAGCTGGCTTTCATAACATCAGTAGTTTGCCCAGAAACACTAAATAGTAAAGCTTCACGATAAATTCGTCCTGCACTAGAGTTAAGATAATTAGCTGCGCCACCAGAGGCAATTACTGCAGCTAGACTACAGCGTTGAGCCAAATCAATCATCGCAGCACGAAGCTGTAACCGCTGGGGATAAGTCTGGTTGTTTAATAGGGAAGCGATCGCCTTATTTTCTTGTTGTACTACCTCCCGATCGAGAGATTGCCAAGACTCTTGTAAAAACTGTAATTGTTTCTTCTCGGCTATAGCCTTAATAATATCTAGACCCCCGTAAGCGCAACCCAAGGCAAAAAAACCATGATTGAGGATATTGCGACGACTACTGTGGTGAATTGCTCCTGCTGGGTTAATAGTTACTACGCGATCGCTCGGTAAAAACCACTGCTTGATTGTGGCACTAACGGTATTGCTCGCAGCCATGGCAATTAGCTTCATTGGTTTGCTGAGCTTGATTTCACCTGCCAATTTTGATGCTTGATTTTGCAGAGGCATTATTCCATAAAGCTCTCTGCCGTCGGGTAAGGTTGCCCCGATAATAAACTGGTCAAAAAAATCATAACCAGTGATCCAGGGAACTTTCCCCGTTAAAAGATATCCTCCTGCTGTTTCGCTTGCCTGCATCATTGGCACACCGCAACGGCGCAGATGAGAAAACCCTACTCCTACTAGAGTTTTACCCTTGGCTACGTCAGGGAAAAATTCTGGCTGTAAAGACTGATTCTCGCTTTGTGCGAGCTTAGCTACAGCACTTTGATGTTGAGTTTGCAAAAAAGTTAAAGCACCAGAAGCCCTTGCCATCGTAATTTGTAAACGATGATAGTTTGGTTCGCTCAAGCCTGTTCCGCCCAATTCTGGAGCAACTTTTAAAGCCAACCAAGAGCGATCGCCCATTTTCTGCAAGGCTAACTTTAAAATTTCAGGCTGACGATCTATTTTATTAGCTAAAGGAACAATCTGATCTTGTAAAAAAGACTTAATTTGCTCAATCTCACTTTTCATCGCCTAGCCTTCATCTTTAACACCATCGACGCTAAGATCTTTAACATTCCTCGCAATTCTGGACAGCTCGCTTTTTTCGTTGAGGGCAACGCGAGACGGAGAACCGCTAATAATTCCTTCATAGTTACGGAAAGATTCTTTGATCAAGGGAATTTCTGATGCGTCAGAGCTAATAACATACTCGCGGATTCCTTTATCGTGCCACGAACCACGCATTTTAAAGACGTTCAGGGCGCGAGACATCTCACCCCGAATTTCGACATACTGTAGCAAAATAATGGTGTCAGTAATGGTAGAAATATGAGATTCAGTAATTGAGTTAGCTCCCAAAAATTGGTCGGTAGTATTGGTAAAGAAGCCCGTGATTTCTTCTTGTTTGGCATAACCCGTAACTCCGATCACAAATTGGCGGAAGGCATTGTTGGTAACTCCTCTAGCTAAAGCAGAAAGAGAATCGATCGCAATTCGAGAAGGCTTAAAATCGGTAATCTCTGACTTAATCATTTGTAAATGATCTTCTAAACCTGCTGATTCGGGATAGCAACACAGCAGCTTGAGCAAACCCTGACGCTCCATTTCTTCAAAGTCTACGCCCCAAGAAGAAGCATTGCGAGATAGCTGCGCTCTAGATTCTTCATAGGCAAATAGCACCGCTCTTTCTCCCTGACGACAGCCTTCTTCTAGGAACTTACTGACTAGCAAAGTTTTTCCTGTTCCTGTTGCTCCAGTAGCCAAAATAATTGAATCTTTGAAAAAACCTCCTCCACATAGTCGATCTAGGGTTTTAACTCCAGAAGAGCAACGGACATTGGAAGAACGCTGCGTAAGACGCATCGCTCCCAAAGGAAATATATTGATACCATCATTAGTAATGGTGAAGGGATACTCCCCTTTCATGTGAGTCGTTCCCCGAAGCTTGAGAATTTCTATGGTACGGCGACGACGCTCTCCTTCCAAAACGTTACGAATAATAATTACATTATCGGAAACAAATTCTTCAACTCCGAATCGGGCAATTTTACCGTATTCTTCAATTCGTTCAGTAGTCAAAATTGAGGTGACTTCTAGTTGTTTGAGACGTGCCACCAAACGAAAAATTTCTCGTCTAACCACTGAAGCAGCGTCGTACTGTTGAAAGACTGCTGTTACTGAGTCAATAGAAACCAGCTTTGCTTTATACTTACGAATTGCATACTGAATGCGCTCGATCAAAGCGGATAAATCGAAATTACCCACCACTTCCTGCCCTTCAGGATCGGGAGAGGCATCCAAAATGAATAGCTTGCCGCGATCAATTAAGTTTTGCAAATCCCAGCCAAAACTACAGGCATTTTCAATAATATCTTGAGGAGATTCTTCAAAAGTAACAAATATTCCTGGGCAATCAAAAAATTCAATTCCTCGATAAAGAAACTGAACCGCTAAAAGGGTTTTTCCTGTACCTGAAGTTCCACTGACTAAGGTAGTTCTGCCAAGCGGTAAACCGCCATGAGTGATTTCATCAAACCCTTCAATCATGGTGCGGATTTTACGAACTCCTTGGATAATTAGTTCTTGCTGCTGTGGTTGATTAAGGGGATTTGGTTCGTTCATCTAAAACAGAAATGGCGGGACTTAGCGTTTACCTTAAAACAATAGTGATTGGATTTTAAGCAACAGTATAATATTTTAGAGTAAACCGTCCGTAGGATTTGACAATTTTTGTTGGCGAATTTCTTCGTAAAGTAAATCTAAACCAATTAATACTTTTTCGCGATCGCTCAAATCACCAATTATTTTTCTTAGAGGAAGAGGTAACACTTTGGATAAAGTTGGAGTCGCCAGAATCTTATCTTCTTCAGCTAACTGAGGATTTTTTAAAACATCAATGACCTTAAGAGCATAAACTCCTTGAAAATCTTTTTCTAAAATATTTTTTAGAGTTTTGAGCGCTCGGACTGAATTTGGTGTGTTTCCAGCTACATACAACTTTAATACATAAGTTTTTTTAAATTGATCCATAATATCAAATAACTTATCAACTAGTTTGAAGTGATAAATCTAAAATTTTGCTTAAAAAGCACCGAGCGCTCATCAATAATTTTCAGGTTGACTATAGTTTTTATTCTACTGTAAAGAGCAGTTCTAAAGAGGCATTTGCTCCGGGGATGGAACGGCGATACATTTCACATAAATGAGAAATAACATCAATCAATGGCAAGCGACAATCGAGTAAAATATCTTCATTTCTCCCTTCTATTTTTAGCTGATGTGAAAAATCATCAATTAGCTCCATGTGAATTTCTAAAATTTGTGATGTAGCAATATCAGCAAAAAAAGCTTGATCGACAAATTCATCAATCAACTTGTTTATTGGGGAATTACTGTTAAAGTACTCAATTATAATCTGACGATAGCTTGAGCTTAGTTTATGATGTAATTTTTTTTGCTTGGGCGAGGATAAATTACGGTAGAAAAAGTTGGGATTGCGTTTGTAATATATTCCTGAATAACCTAGCCTTTCCTTGAGCTTTTCAGTTAGTCGTCGTTGCTGCGCTATCAAAGACTCTCTTACTGCTTCTTTTTTTAGTTCATCTTGAAGCGAATCATGACTAATCTTTGAACCTGGAGCAAAGCTGATAAACTTGGTAATGGCCAAATTAATGTATGAATTTATTTCGGCTAGCTGTGTTGGATAAAGCCGTATTTCCGCATGGTGATAGAGAGGATTAATAGTAGTCAAATTAGGTAAAGAAGTCGTAGAATCTACTGGTGCTTCAGTCAGCGCATCAACTAATTGCTCTAGTTCGACTATTAGCGTAGGAAGTAAAATTTCTGATTGCCATAGCTGATTAATGACCGAGCCTAACTGAGAATCTCTAAATAAAACCAGACAATCTATTTGTTCTTGGTTTTCCAAGCTAAAATCAGTTAAATCTTGAACTAGATTAAGGCATTTTAGCTCATAGCGATCGCTATCTAATAGTTTTATTACTGAATTAGATAACTGTTGTTGAGTAGAAAACAAGCAGATCTGCAATTTAGCTGAGGCCAATTCTGTAGTAGAGCTAAATGTATCTTGGTGGTCTGACATTACTGAGTATATTTGTACGTTATGGCTACAAATGTTATTGATTGCAAAATATAGACTGAGACTCTAATAAAGATAACAGCTTCAGAAGCAGATTTTGATCTAGAGGCTCTAATACTCATCCACTAAAGATTAAGAATGATTGAAGCTTGATCGAGACATCATTGCTATTTAATAAAAAGTTAACATTTATTGAGCCTCTTGGCGGATTGTAATAAAAAGCAACTTAAAAACAAATCTATTTTGCGCGCAGAACGTATTAAGATTATTCATAATGCTTATTTAACTTAAAGCTAGTTCAACCGTGAAGTGAAGTTTCTACTCTAGTTAAATAAAGCATAAAATCAAAGTTATTGACAAGGTAATTCATTACCTCTCTAGAGAGTTAGGTCGAGGCCAAAGTATTTAAAAGTTAGGCTGTAAATTTAGTTCAACATCATTTTGTCTGTTAAAAACCAAGATAAGGTAAGTTGCTGGTGATTTAAAAACCTTACTTAACAAATATTAACTGTTTGACTAGCTCAAAGTCGAGCAAGATGTAAACATTAATCTCAATAATTATTTGAATATTGCAACGCTAATTTAAAATTTGGTTTAGGTTAAATTTAAGGCGATGTTTGCCAATTTAAATTAATTTAAAATATTAGGTTGAGTTTATCTCATTGAGCTAAGAATTTTTAGAAGCTAAATTTTATCTCAAATTAAAAATTGTAGTTAGTTATTGAAAGATAAAAACCTGCTTTAATATATTTAAAATCATGTTTGTAGCTAATCTAAGCTTGCTATAAAAGACAAAAAGTTAATAGTTATGCTGACTAATAATGCCGCTTATTTAAAAGATTTTGTTCATCCAGTTTCGCTCTGTCAACCAGAGTCAGATTTAGGCAGCATCCTCAAAATTTTTCAACATTTGAAGTGTAAATTGTTGGCAATTCCTCAAAATTCTGGGGGTTGGGGAATTATTAATTCTGAAGATTTACTCTCCTTAATCGCTAAAACTTGGTTGGCGGAGAAAATGGCATTAGTTAGTCATCCTAGAAGTGAAGCTTACCAACGCAGCATTCCTTATGTAAAGACTTCCGACTTTGATTCGATAATTAAACCCGCGCTGATTTGCCAGGCAGATACCCAGCTTGATGAATTTTTAAATTATTTACATTATGAATCTCTATTTGATAATCAAGACGAATACTTGGTTGTTAATGCTATGGGAGAGCTACAGGGAAAGCTAGATCGAAACAAAATAATTAAATATTTAGCTAAAAAATCTGCAACTAATACTCCTCAATTGCCAGCTAGCTTAAATTACTTGAGCGAATTAATTGATTTTATTGCTTTACCCTTAAAGATAATAGAAACTGTTGAAGGAAAAGACCTTTATCTGAATAAGTGTTGGCAAGAACTGATTACTAGCAACCAAGATTCACAGCCGCCGCTAGAAGAACCCGATGCTATGATCGCGACTTGGTGGATGGAACAGCAGCTAAACTCAGGACAACAGGATTGCGAACAACAAAGCAAATCCCCAAAATTACCAGATTTAGCCAATGGCGATCGCGCTAAGAGTAATTGTCATACCTTGTTGGTGTCTGACATCTCACCAGAAATACCCAATCGAGACAATTTTACACTGTTTAAGCCAAACTCTAGCGAAGAATCTCAGGAACAACTTAGTCTCGATAATTCCCAATGTATAACAATAGAACAGGTTTCAGATTGGAATTATCTTAAGATTCCTCTAGTTGCTAAAAAGTTATCAGGAATAAGTGATTCTCCATATCGCTTGGTTATCGCAACTAAAATAGCTGCAACAAAGCCCTTCAATCCATCAAGCAATAGTGAGTCGCAAACTTTAGCAACAGTTAGCAATAGATTGCTGGCAACCATTAGTCATGAGCTTAAATCCCCTGTGACGGGAATTGTTGGTTTATCTAGCTTGCTTCAAGGACAAAAATTAGGTCAACTGAATCAGCGTCAAGCTCAATACGTGAAGCTGATCCAAAGCAGCGGACAAAAAATGATGGACATCGTTGATGACCTCTTAAGACTTACCAACTTAGCTGATAAACAGCTATTAGAGCCTGAGTTAATCAATTTAGAATTTCTCTGTCGGCAGCTGTATCAACAGGCTGTAAATAAAGTTCAACAACTCGATTGCGAGACAGCGCGATCTTGTTGGTTTCCAACAAAGAGCGACTGTCGAGGGCGGTCATGGCGGGCGGGGCGTACACCAAACTATGCGGTGCGACACGAAGTTAGTCCTTTAGGGCAAGCAAGCCCTGAAGGTTTCCTCCAGGGTCAGCCCCTTGCAAACCCCGCCGATTCTCTTGTTCAATCAGCATCGCTTGACTCTTCGTTTGAGGTTGAAGCTTCACGGCTAACATTAAATATTGAATCAGGAAATGAAATAGCGATCGCCAATAAGTTAGTCTTATCTTGTATACTCTCTCACTTAGTTTTGGAGACAATTCGAGTTGCTCAATCTCCAGACAATTTAAAGATTGACGTTAAGAGTTTACAGGGACTGACTGCAATTGTAGTCAGTAGCGACTTAGGCGACTGGTCATCATCTTCAGAAACTAGCTCATCTGCGCCAGATTCGGGCTTGGATTTAGTAATTGCTGAATACTTAGCCGAAGTTATCCACGGCAGCGTAACTAGTCTTTATTTAGCAAATCGCTGTCAATTCACCCTACTATTGCCCAAAGATAATACTCAGCATCAGCAATTATCTGGTAATTCAATCAGCAATCCCGCAGACCCAACAAAAACTCCTAATCGTAATTTAACTATTCTTTGTCTCTATCCTGAACTTGAAGCGATCGATCCTCAAGCTAATCATCGCAATGGCTCACATTTCGATCTTAAAAGCTGGTCAGACAACAGCGAACAACAAGTTAATTGTCAACACCGCATTATTGAAGCAGACAGCTTAGAACAGGCATATACTTTAGCTCGGATCTGGCAACTAGACGTAATTGTTTTGGATGGCTACCAAATTATTGAACCCGCTCAATTTTTGCGATCGCTTCAAAAATCAGAATATTTAGCTGCTTTACCTTTAATTACTTTAGATGGTAGAACTACAGAAGCAGCAAACCAAATCGAAGGATTAAATGTATACCCATGTCTGCTTCCAGCTGAACATCGCAGCGTTGACAATTTGATGCAGGTAATTCAAATTGCCACAGGAGTTTAAATACTCAGCATAATCGTTAATCGATTGAGATTAATTAGGTTGCGCTGCGGAGGGTAAAAACGGTAATTTCTGGGCGACTACCAAAGCGCAAAGGTAGGTTAGTCATGCCTAAGCCCCGATTAGTATAAGTTATAGTGTTTTCAACCTGATTCAATCCAGCGAAATATTTTCTTCCCCCAGGCGGCAATACTAAAGGACCAAGAAAAGGAACTCTAATTTGTCCTCCATGAGAATGACCTGATAATTGAAGCGCGAATTGATGAGTCGCCGCACTTTTTTCAATATAGTCTGGTTCGTGAACTAGCAATATGGCAGCAGTATCTTTTGGCAGTTGAGCAATAGTTTTCTCCAGGTCTGGGTTGCCCCAATAGGGATCGTCAAGCCCAGCAAAAGCCAATTTTTCGTCACCATGCTCGATCGAGTAAACTTGATTGTCTAAATTGGTGATGTTGCTCTCGATCAAGACTTGTTTCAGCACAGCGATCGCTTCTCCCCAATGATCGTGGTTGCCTAAAACGGAAAATATGCCTGACTTAGACTTTAGCTGACTTAATGTTTGCCTGAGTCGGTTGGCATCAAACCTGTTGTTTTGAGTAATTAAATCTCCCGTAATGGCGATCGCATCTGGCTGTTGTTGATTAACTAATCTAATAATTCTGGCTAACCGCTGTTCTGGCATAAATTTACTGGTATGAAGATCGCTAATCTGGACGATTTTAAAATTGTCGAATGTCCGAGCCAGATTAGGAATTGTTAACTGAATTGACACAACTTCAATCCAGTTAGGCTCTATTTTTGAACCGTAAATATAACAACAGGTAAAAAAAACAATTGTAATTAGCGTAAATTTACTTATCCATCTTCTAATTTTTCTGCGTATCAAAGGATGTTGCTTGGCAGGCATAATAAAAATTTTAGAAGCTGAAAGCTGCTTTTCTATACTAGTCTTAATCTATAAATTTTGACATTTCGTAATCTTAGCGAAAAATTTATTGAGCAGATTAAAATTCAGTATGCCCCGTCAGTTGTCAATCATGATTAAGATGGCTTTTTAAAGCAATAATTTATAACTTTAGAATGAAATATCTCCATCAACACGTAATTATCACCGGTGGTTCTAGTGGCATTGGTAAAGCAGTAGCTAAATTATTAGCGCAGCAAGGGGCAAACCTGTCGCTGATTGCCCGCGATTCCCAAAAGCTCGCGAATGCTCAACGGGAAATAGCAGCAGCAAGCGTTAATTCAACCCAAAGAATCCTGACTACTACCGCAGACGTAGCAAATCGGCAGGCAATCAGCATCGCAATCGAGCAAGCGATCGCTGCATTAGGAACGCCAAAACTATTGATCGCTTCTGCTGGAATAGCTCATCCTGGTTATTTTAACCAAATTCCTCTAGAAATTTTTGAACAGACAATGGCGGTAAATTATTTTGGTTCTTTATATAGCATCAGAGCAGTCTTACCAGCCATGGAAGCAAGCAAAAGGGGCAATATAGTCTTGATTTCTTCTGGTGCAGCATTAATCGGCATTTACGGCTATAGTGCTTATTGTCCTTCTAAGTTTGCCCTCAGAGGTCTGGCAGAGTCTTTACGAGGAGAATTAAAGCCCAAAGGTATTAAAATAACAATTGTCTATCCTCCTGATACCGATACTCCTCAGCTAGCAGCGGAAAACAAAATTAAGCCTCCCGAAACCCAGAAAATTACGGCTACGGCAAAAACTTGGAGCGCCGCCGCCGTAGCCGAGCAAATTCTTCAGGGAATAGAAAAGGGCAGTTTTGCGATCGCTCCTGGAACCGAACTTACTATTCTAAATCGATTTCATAGTTTACTTACTCCCATATTAAACTGGTATTTTGACAATCTAATTAAGAAAATTAATCATAAAAAATAGTCAACTCATAAGTCAGAGCAAAAAACAGCCAAAAATATAATTTATAAAGTAAAGTTATTTTTAAAATCTTGTCTAGTCATGGGTTGGTTGACAATAAGTCCTTCTTGTCCCAGGGTTTCCAAAGGTTGACCCTCGACATTAATCCAAACAGGGGTTTTGGGCTCAGAACTAGTCGTGGTATATATAACCTGGGCTAGTCTGCTAGTCATGGCGGCACTACCACCGCCAGAGGTAAACTCTTGAGATAGATTAAGATGAATTCCCTTTTGATCTTTATTTACACTAATTAGTTTAGTTCCCTGAGGAATTGCCGTAGTGTAGGCAGAATCTTGAGGAGGACGAGCTAATAGAGTTTCCAAAGCAGTTTCCAAGATTTGTTCAGATTTAATCGACTTCTGAAAGGTCATGGTATTAGAAACTAGTTTAATACTGTTATCGGTTGGGTCAAGCCAGCAAATTTCGACAACTTTTTGCTCAGTAATTGGTTCTGGTGTTGCCGGGACTTCTGATTCGACTATGGGAGCAGGATTCGGCTGAGTAACTAGAGCTTTTTGTTCTAGGGCGGATTTTGCCCACCAAGCAGCGCCTCCTCCCGCAGCCAAAATAGCCCCTGTGATAACTGCCACCACTGGAAGAGAAAAACGATTTTTATTACGATCCTGCATGGATTAAGCTCCCGATACGAGGAAATAGTTTGATCTTTTCTGAAGATAACGTTGATTTAGTTTCTAGTCTAATAAAACTAACCAATTCTAATCTATCCTCATCAATCTCTAATTGTAAAATACGGGCTAAGATTCCGTCGGCTTCTAGAACATTTAAGTTAAGGCGATCGCTAATACCCTCAGCAAAGCCGTTGAGCAACCTGGACGACATAGGGCGATCGTTGACAGTTCCTCGAGGTTCGATTAAACGGAGTGTTTTACCATTTATAACCTGGATAGCTAGTTCTAAAGTAATATTTAGTTCTCTAGAACGATTATTGATGGTATTAGTTCCAGAAGTCGAGTCATTAATACTAACATTAGGCCTGGGTCTACTTAGCTTAAATCTTAGCTCGATACGATTTGCAGGGCGTAACTCCAGGTGAAGATTTGATAGCTGATAGCTGATGTTGGTTGAACCTGATTTGCTAGTTATCAAACGATTAAGGGTTTTTTGGAGTTGAGCCAAAATTTCAGGAGACTGCAAGGCTTGGTTAAGATCGCTTTGCCTAAAAACCAGTTTTATTGCTCCTGAGGCTGGTTTGGCTAAAGAGTCTCTCAATCCATTAATACTGTTGAAATTTAAGTTTGACAGTCTCAGAGCTATGGGATCGGTTGCTAGATCTACGACGGCAATTCTTAGACCTGGTTGAACCTTAACACCTCTACTAGCAATTCTGACCTGATGAAGCTTTCCTTGAGCAATCTGATAACTAGGTCGATTATCTACTCTAATCGTCTGCTGCTCGACGCTAATTATTTGCGAGCGAATTTGACTAGCAGCGATCGAATCCAAAATTGTACCTCCACCAGATACTAAAGAGAGTAATCCAGACAGCACAATCGTCAGAATTTCCATGGCAAAACTAATCGTTAAACACTAAACATTGTCTGAGATTAACATTGCTCAATCTCAGTTGCTAGTCGCTATGGTCGTACTTTTAATCCGAAATGAGTTTAACCAAATCAATAAAACGTTTAAAACCAAGATAACGATTATTTAATTAATTCTTATCTCTCATCTTTATCCTGGATTAACTCGCATTAGAACCTGTCCAAACTCTACGGGATCGCCATTTTGGACAGATATTTCCATAATTTGCCCAGTTACTTCTCCTTCAATTTCATTCATGAGCTTCATTGCTTCAATAATACAAACTGTATCACCTTTATTAACCCGATCGCCTACCGAGACAAAAGGATCTTCGTCGGGAGCAGCGGCAGAATAAAATGTTCCTACCATAGGAGAGGTAATGTCTACCCACTTTTTGTCATCTGCCGTAGCTATAGGGGCTACTTCGGCGGTCACAGCCGAAACAGTTACAGGATTCACGGCGGCGGTATCTGTAGTCGGTTTCATAGCTTGAGGAGATATTGCCGCTTGAGGAACAGCAATTACGCCTTTATCTTTACGTACAGTCAATTCAAAATCATTATTCTTGAGAATCAACTCCGTGATGTCGGTTTGAGAGATCGCCCCTAACAATTCGCGGAGTTCTTGGAAATTTATAGACACAAACTATACAACCGTTATTAAGAGTAATTTTGTCATTCTCCAAGATAGCTGTGTAGTATTGCCGATCTAAGAGATTGAGTAACTTGCCGATTAATGCTTCAGCGGGGATTAATTTTCTCGACCCAAATAAGAACCATCGCGGGTATCGACTTTAATTTTTTCGCCAATAGAAATAAACAATGGCACCATAACCTGCGCCCCTGTTTCTACCGTAGCGGGTTTTGTCCCTCCTGTAGCCGTATCTCCCTTAACCCCAGGATCGGTATCAGTAATTTCTAACACTACTGAGGTTGGTAGCTCTATTTCTAGTACTTTTTCATCCCAGAAGATTACATTAACCTCCATTTCTTCTTTCAGAAAATTAATGCGATCGCCTAAACTCTCGCTATTCATCCGTGTCTCTTCATAGGTTTGCATATCCATAAAGACAAATTCTTCTCCATCTTTATAGGTATACTGCATGGTACGTTTTTCTAAATTTGCCTGAGGGACAGTTTCTCCCGCACGAAAGGTTTTTTCTACTGTATTTCCTGTCTGTACGTTTTTGAGCTTAGTCCTGACAAAAGCTGAACCTTTACCAGGTTTGACGTGCAGAAACTCTACTACTCGCCAAACAGAGCCATCTAGCTCGACAGTAACTCCTGTACGAAAGTCATTACTAGAAATCATGAAGCTAAAAATACTTGCTTAGAGATCGACATTTCATTTTACCTGATGAAGGACTTTTAAAAGGATGAAGATGAAGGATGAAGGATGAGAAAGTAGTAGTTAATCAATTATTTTTAAGTTCTTAAGTCTCCAATCGCCTATTTTCAGTCTCCCTGAATTAAGAGCAATTGAATACCACTGGAAGTAAAGAAATGTTGACAAGGGAGAGCAAATACTAAGAACATACACCTTAGTAATTAGTAGTTTTGGTTTGTCTTTAATCTTTATGTCCGCATTCTAATCAAAAATGAATTTTATGAACACACAAAAAAAGATTTTTTTTACCTGGTTTCAACCTCGGTTGAGCAATCGAGTTTTGTCCTTTGTCCTTAGCCTCACTATTTTGGGTGCTGGCTTGTTTGGCTGGCAGCCTCAGGCATCAGCTATCTTAGCTCAAGGAGATGCCGTCACAGATCCCCAAGCTATTTTGAGATATTCATTACCAATAGAGAATGATTCGGTTAGAAAACTGCAAAAAAATCTCGAAGATATTTCTAATCAACTGCGAGGAAAACGTTGGAAAAATATTGGTCGCGATCTTACGGAGGCTAATTTTGTCCTATCTGCTCGTCGCGATCGCCTGCTGGCAACCGTTTCTGATGAACGTAAACCCGAAGCAGAATCTTTAATCGCTCAATTAGTCGATGGAACTACAGAACTTAAAGAAATTGTGGAAACCAAAGATCGCGAAGCAACCTCTCTTAAAAGAAAAGAGCTACTAGATTTGGTCTCTGACTTAGAAGAATTAATGGTGGTTGGATATCCTTTTGAAGTGCCAGAAGAATATGCTAATCTGCCACAACTTTTAGGTCGCGCTACAGTTTTATTAGAGACAAACAAAGGGGATTTGGAAATTGTAGTAGATGGCTATAGTGCGCCTGTTAATGGAGGCAATTTTGTAGATTTAGTTAAACGAGGCTTTTATGACGGCTTAGATTTCAATCGCGCTGAAGATTTCTATATTTTGCAAGCTGGCGATCCTCCAGGTGAAGCAGATGGCTTTATTGACCCCGCAACCAATGAATATCGAGCCATCCCTATGGAAGTACTGGTGGAAGGGGATGAACTACCTGTATATGGTGAAACACTTGAAGAACTAGGTCGCTACCTAGATGTCCCAGCAATTCCTTTCAATGCCTATGGTGCAGTGGCTCTGGCTCGCCCTGCTGACGATCCCAACGGCGGTTCTTCTCAATTTTTCTTCTTTAAGTTTGATACAGAAATTACGCCTCCTGGTTATAACTTGATGGATGGACGTTATTCGGTCTTTGGTTATCTCACAAAAGGAAAAGAAGTTTTAGAGGAATTGACCGCAGGAGATAAGATTATCTCTGCCAAGGTGATTGATGGAATTGAAAACCTAAAAGAACCAAATTCACTCAATAGTTGAGGTCTAATAGTTAGTAGTTAATAGCCAACAGTCAAGAGTAAAGTAGGGTGGGCGTTTAGCTCACCTTACAACTGGATTAAAAAGCTAAAAGCTAATAGCTATCATGAGTATTCAACTAACAACTTCAAGCCAGGATCTAAAATGAGTAATGAACCGCTTTTAGTCAAAGATTTGGGTGAGCATGGTTTGTTAGAGAGGTTGCAGCGTTTTTGTCCTCCTGGTGTGGTTGGTGATGACGGAGCAATTATCAACACTCATTGCGATCGCTCTTTAGTAGTTACTACTGATGTTTTGGTAGAGGAAGTTCATTTTAGCGATCGCACTACTACCGCTTTTGATGTTGGCTGGCGGGCTACGGCTGCTAATTTATCGGATTTGGCAGCTATGGGGGCAACTCCGCTCGGAATTACCGTCGGCTTGTCTTTACCAGGAGAAAAGCTAGTCAGTTGGGTGGAGGCGGTTTATCAAGGAATAGATGCCTGTCTGAAGATTTATCAGACATCTTTGGTTGGCGGTGATATTTGTCGTTCTGCTGTAGCCAGTCTAGCTATTACCGCATTTGGCGAAGTAATTCCTCAAAGAGCCATCCGTCGTAGCTGCGCGCGACCAGGAGATGCAATTGTAATTACTGGTTTACACGGACTGTCACGGGGCGGATTGGAACTCTTGCTCGATCCTAGTACAGGAAGTAGTTTAACTCCAGCAGAGCGATCGCAGCTAATTGAAGCTCATCAACGACCAAAACCCAGATTAGATGTGCTGCCGTATTTGGCAAAAATTCCCCAGACAATTGCGATCGCTGGTATGGACAGTAGCGATGGATTAGCAGATGCAGTCAGACAAATTTGTTGGTGTAGTGGAGTTGGCGCAGCGATCAATCTATCCAGCATAACTATTTTTCCTGGATTAGTTAAGTTAGCAGGAAATACAACAGCTTGGGAGTGGATGTTTTACGGTGGTGAAGACTTTGAGCTAGTTCTCTGCCTGACTCCAAATTTCGCCTCTAACCTGGTCAGAGAGTTAGGCAAAAATGCAGCCGTGATTGGTGAAATTACTGCCAATCGAAAGATTCAAATTGTCAATCCGCAAAATTGGGCCGCTAAAAGCTTAAATCTAAATAAAGGATTTCAGCATTTCTAATTTTCGTTGATAATCATGATGTGCAAAGCACGGTTAATTAGCCTCAGGGCAAATTTACGACCGCAAAAGAGAATCAATAATCAGTCATTTTTCAATACTCCAGCAAAAATAGTTATCCTGGTATAAATTTGTCAAAAATGGGAATGCTAATTTTGGCAGAGAAAACCATAGAGCTATGTAATCAATTCGTTTTCTCTGGCTGTAGCGAGTAGCTCATTAAAACTGCGATCGACCCGACCGCGGTTGATTAAATTTAATGCCCTGTTCAATTCCAAATCCGATCTATGGAGCAGCGATTGTCTAAGACTATGCAGCACGCATTAGGAATCGATCACATTGACGACAAAATTCTGCGAGTTGTTCTAGAAAGTTCAAACAGCCCGACAATTCTGTCAGATTTGGCAGGTAAGATTGGTGATTTGTTGGTAGCAGATGTTTGTATTGTTGTTTCCATTGCAGCTCATCCTCACAGCGTTAATGATCTAGGCTACTGGCGACAAAATTCTGCTGTACTTCCCCATCAAGTTATTGAGCAATTGTCTTATCTATCGCTAGGTGATGATTGTATTGAGTTTTCCACAATCGAGCGCCCATCTCCTCTGTTTAATTTACTTGAGCCTTTGCTTCAGTCAATATCTCCCGCAGCAAGCTGGCTGGGAATGACAACTCGATTTCAGCATCAGACCAACGGCTTAGTTTTACTACTCAAGCAGTCTTCATGGACTAATTCTGAACGCGAACTATTAACCAAGACTTTAGATTCAATGGCGATCGCAATTTCTCAAGTGCAGCTTCAACAGCAAGCTAGTACTAAAACCAGATATCAAAACCTCCTTAAAAAATTGAGTCGAGAGATTAGTCAGGGCTATCAGCCTCGGCGATTGTTTGATAATTGCCTAGCTGAAATTTGTAGCGCTCTTCCAGTCGACCGAGGTACGATCCTGATGCTGAAGTATCAAAATCCTTTGAGAGCTAAAGGTAGAGGCAAACATTCTGTTAAGGGCACCGCTAAAATTGCCTATCAGTGGAATTCTCAGCCGGGATCGGGTTCTCATGCAGAACCATCTTTTAGTATTAACAACTCAGCTTTATGTCAAAAAGCCTGGCAAAATGCGCCCAACTGCCTCTACTTTGAATCTGATGCAGCTTTTCCCGATCTCAATAATGACCAGGTTCATTCCTGTGGAACTGCATTGTTAATGATGCCCTTGATGGGTAAAAAAACTAGTGAAACAGATACAGCAATGGTTCTAGGCTTTCTGGTTTTACAGCATAATGCTCCCCGTCGTTGGTTAGAAGATGAACTAGATTTGGTCGATTGGGTTGGAGTTCAAATCAGTACGGCTATTATTCATCATCAAACCCTAAATCGGGTACAGTCAATTGTTGATGAAAGAACAGCTCAACTTAAGTCCAGCATTGATATGCAGGCAAAACTTTCAGCTAAAATGCGCCAACATATTGAACAACTACAAAAGCTAAATCAGTTGAAAGATGACTTCATGAACAGCATAAGTCATGAACTAAAAACGCCTTTAACCAGCATGAAAATCGCCATTAAAATGCTGCGTCAAGGGCAAATATCACCTGAAATGCGAGAAAAATACTTAAATATTCTTGAACAGGAATGGAATCGCGAATATAGCTTGATTAAGGATTTACTGACGCTGCAACAGGTAGAATCAGGAGAACTAAACTACAGTCCTCAAGAACTAGATTTAAATCAAACTATTAATAATCTGACGCAATTTTTTACTGTTAAATGGCAATCAGACCGAGAAATTAATTTAGTCAGCACTATTTCCGAACCAAATTTAAAAATTTATACTGATGCCGATAGTCTGGAGTATATTCTTAACGAGCTGTTGTCCAACGCTGGTAAATATTGCGATCCCAATACCACAATTCAACTATTAGTAGAAAGCCATACTACCATAAATAACAAAGATATCGTAATTTCAGTAGCCAATATTGGTGCAGGAATCACTCCAGAAGAACTACCTCATATCTTTGATAAATTTAGACGCGGAAAAGGAGTTACAGATGGTGCTGTACCTGGAACTGGTTTAGGTTTAACTTTAGTGCAGTACTTAATTGAACATTTGAATGGCACAATTGAGGTGACCAGCGAACCATTTGACGATGAAATGGCATCATTTTTGACTACTTTTGTACTTAGATTACCTCAAATTCAACCATTTATTAGTTAGGCTAATGGTAATTTATTTAATGTTAGGTAATAAACACGGTCGATCGCTTTTAAATTAATCTTATTTCCCCATCGATCGATTTTCTGATATTTCTATGAAATGGCATAAACACAAACTCAATAAGCTAAAGTTATCGCGATCGCTTCCAGGCAGCTATCCTTATTCGCCATTTTTTCGTCAGCTTAAAATATTTGGCATTACTATTAAGCTAATATTTGCTTTGTGGTGGGACAAAGTTACAGGAAACAATTCCTCTGGCCGTAGACATCGTATTGCCAAATGGTTGGTTAGAAATATTCTGGAATTAGGTCCAACCTTTATTAAAATTGGACAGGCTTTATCAACTCGTGCTGATTTAATTCCCATAGAATATATTCAAGAGTTTGGTCAGCTACAGGATAGAGTGCCACCCTTTAGTTCAGATATGGCGATCGCCGTAATTGAAACCGAATTGGGTAAGCCAATCTCAACGCTGTTTGCCGAGTTTAATCCTACTCCTTTGGCTGCTGCTTCTTTGGGTCAGGTACACAAAGCTAGGCTACATACAGGGGAAGATGTAGTAATTAAGGTGCAGCGTCCTGGTTTAGCCCGTTTGTTTAACTTGGATTTTGAGATTTTACATCGTTTGGTCAGATGGCTCAATCGTTTGCTCAAAAGCGCGAGAAAATTTAATCTAGAATCAATTTATCGCGAATTTTTTGAACTGCTGTATTTAGAAATTGACTATATTCATGAAGGCAAAAATGCCGATCGCTTTCGAGAGAACTTTCAAAACTATCAGCGGGTGTCTGTGCCTCAAGTTTATTGGCAATATACCACCTCAAAGATTTTAACTTTAGAATATCTACCAGGTATCAAAATTGATAATCGCCCCGCTTTAGAAGCTAGTCAAATTGACACTCAAGAAGTTATTCAGCTCGGCATTACCTGTTATTTAAAACAGCTTTTAGAAGACGGTTTTTTTCAATCAGACCCCCATCCAGGTAACATGGCGGTTAGTCCACGGGGAGACATTATCTTTTATGATTTTGGCACGATGGCAGAAGTCAAAACCATCGACAAAGATCAGATGATTAAAACGTTTTTTGCGGTTTTAAAGAAAGATACGGATGAGGTAGTGGAAACTTTAATCTATATGGGTCTAATTGAACCCGTCGCCGATATGACTCCCGTTAAGCGGATGATCGCCTTTATGATTGAGGAATTTCGCGATAAACCTGTAGACGTTAGAGCTTTTGAACAAATAACCGATGAAGTCTATGCGATCTTTGAGCAACAGCCATTTCGTCTCCCGCCTCAGATGACTTTTATCGTTAAGTCTTTAACTACCCTCGACGGCATTGCTCGCGCTTTAGATCCTCAGTACAACCTATTAGCAGCAGCCCAACCATTTTTAAAACAAATAGCCTTCCAGCAACAGCAAGGAAGTATGTTGGGTATTTTAGCTCGACAAACAAAAGACTTTATTCAATATAAATTGAAACAGCCTAACCGCACTCAAATGTCGATTATGCGCCTGGAATCTCGTCTAGATTTAGGCGAACTACAGGTCAAGGTTAGATCCACAGAAAGCGAACGCTCTCTAAAACAAATTCAGTTAGGAATCAAAAGCTTAATTTACACTTGCTTATCAGGTTTTAGCTTGCTATCGGGTTCAGTGCTGCTAGTAGGACAATTAAAAGGTGTGGCGATCGCGCTTTTTTGCTTTGCTACCTTTTGGTTTATCTTGCTCTTACGCTCTTTAAGCAGCATGGCAATGACTGAGAAAATGTATAAAATGGCGCAGAAATAAGTAATAAATAATAAGTAACGCTTAATATGAATTATTTGCTTCTCTGGCGACTAAACCAAGTCTGTAACTGTTGACGACAAGATGTTTCTTCGATCCCTGCTAAGACTTGTAAAGAATGATTGGAACAATTACCGTCAGGAAGATTGGTAACGCTTCGTATTGCTCCAGTTTTGGGATCGTCAGCACCATAAACTAATAAACCCAAACGGGCATGAATAATAGCCCCCGCACACATCGGACAAGGTTCAAGAGTGACGTAGAGGGTACAGTTGTGGAGATAGCAATTCTCGAAGGCTTTAGTTGCGGTACGGATGGCTAAAATTTCGGCGTGAGCAGTTGGATCTTGCTCTCTGAACTTGCGGTTGGCTGCTTCGGCTATCAAATTGCCATGGCGATCGATAATTACTGCCCCAACAGGTACTTCGCCTGTATTTCCAGCGGTTTGAGCTAACTTTAAGGCATATTTCATCCAGCGACAATGAATCAGATATGAGTCATAGCTTAATTGAGCCAGAGAATCTGTTGCTACTTTGTAGCTCGACTTTTTAGTCATTTAATCAAATCAGTGGGAATATATACAATTGCAGATCGATCTATCAGGGAAAAACATTACACTAAATGTTAAAGCATCCACCAGATAAGATTATTTTTTAATTATTAGTAATGAAAACAGCGGAAATATCATCCATCCTGGAGCGTCTTTTCAATAGCGAGGATATTAACCACGATGTCGAAGAAGCTTGGCAAATTAAAAACTCTCAAATACATTTATTAGTTATTCTTTCAGAAGATCATACTTGGTTGAGATTATTATCTCCCATCGCAGCAGCTAATCAAGCTCAGTCTTTATTACCCCAACTATTAGAAGAGAACTTTGATACTACCCAAGAAGTTCGCTACGCTATCAATCAAAATGTCCTGTGGGGTATATTTCATCATCGTTTGGTCAGTTTGACCTCAGAAGATTTAGAAAGTGCGATCGCATCTCTAGCCTCTCTGGTTGAAAAAGGTTTATCTCCGTCTTTTAACCAGCTAATTGAAAAACAAATTATCCAAATTGTTAAAACAGCAAAGGCTCAAGGACAAAGCTTAGAGTCTACTTATCAAACTATTGACCGCTTCTATCAGGAAGGAGTTATGGGCGGTATCGATCAAGATCCTAACCAAAGAGAACAGTTTTTAGCTGCTTGGAAAGCTCAGTTAGAACGTTTATGGTCTGAGGTTGAGGTTTAATTTAGCTAGCTTTTAGCCATTAGCTATTAGCTTTTAGCTATTAGCTTTTAGTCTTTGAAGACGAAGCTCAAATATTGTTGGCGATCAACGAAAAGTAAAAATTATGAACAATCAATCATCAACTATTAATAATCAGCAGCAAGATCTGGTTGAAATTTTACGGGAAGATTACGCAAGATTTCCCGATAATCAAACCTTTGAGATCTATGCAGATAATGTCTATTTTAAAGACCCGTTGAATGAATTTAATGGCATTAAAAAGTATCAGGCAATGATTGGCTTTTTGGGTAGCTTTTTTAACAACGTTGAGATGGAAGTTCATAACTTAGAGCGAGAAGGAGAAATAATCAAGATTGAGTGGACGCTTAATATGACTCCTCCGCTACCTTGGAAACCCCGCTTATCTATTCCTGGCTGGAGCGAATTGAAGGTAAACGATGAGAATTTGATTAGTTCTCATATCGATTATTGGCACATTTCCCGCTGGAAAGTTTTACGTCAGAATTTCTTTTGAAGCAAAAAAGCGTCACAATAAAGTTAAGTAATGTAAATATATTTAATTTAGGATCTAAATTTAGATGCGTGTAATTTTAATGACTGGCAAGGGTGGAGTCGGTAAAACTTCCGTTGCTGCTGCTACAGGTTTACGCTGCGCGGAGTTGGGCTACAGAACTTTGGTACTTAGTACCGATCCAGCTCACTCTTTGGCAGATAGTTTCGATCTTGAGCTAGGACACGATCCGCAAGAGATTCGTCCTAATCTTTGGGGTGCAGAGCTTGATGCCTTGCGGGAATTAGAAGGCAACTGGGGTTCAGTCAAACGTTACATTACTCAAGTCTTGCAGGCTAGAGGTTTAGATGGGGTTCAGGCTGAAGAATTAGCCATTCTTCCTGGAATGGACGAAATCTTTGGCTTGGTGAGAATGAAACGCCACTATGATGAGGGTGATTTTGATATTTTAATTATCGACTCTGCACCTACTGGAACAGCGTTAAGGTTATTAAGTTTGCCAGAAGTTGGTGGTTGGTATATGAGACGCTTTTATAAACCATTACAAGGGATGTCCGCAGCCTTACGTCCTCTAGTTGAGCCTTTCTTTAAACCGATTGCTGGTTTTTCGCTGCCCGATAAAGAAGTAATGGATGCGCCTTATGAGTTTTACGAGCAGATTGAAGCTTTAGAAAAAGTTTTGACTGATAATACCAAAACTTCGGTACGTTTGGTGATGAATCCCGAAAAGATGGTTATCAAAGAATCTCTGCGCGCTCATGCTTATCTAAGTTTGTATAATGTTGCCACAGATTTAGTAATTGCTAATCGAGTGATTCCTAATGAAGTTAGCGATCCTTTCTTTGAACGCTGGAAAGCAAATCAAGACGTATACAAGCGTGAAATATACGATAATTTTCACCCTTTACCAGTAAAAGAAGCTCCTCTATTTCCTACCGAAATGTGTGGCATGGAAGCTTTAGAAAAGCTCAAAGAAATTTTGTATCAGGACGAAGACCCCACTCAAGTTTATTACAAAGAAAGCACGATCAAGATAATTCAAGAACAAGGCAACTATAGCCTTGAGCTGTATTTGCCAGGAATCCCTAAAGAACAAATTCAGCTCAACAAAACTGGCGATGAGCTAAACGTCCGCATTGGTAATCATCGTCGCAACTTAGTTTTGCCTCAAGCTTTGGCAGCACTCCAACCATCAGGAGCAACAATGGATGATGATTACCTAAAAATTAGCTTTAAAAATATGGCTCAAGTTTAAGTCGTTGTTTATTTAATGTCATAAGCCGATGGCGATTTTATTCGTAGCTATTAGTTTTTTTGGGTTAGACTGCCGTTAACCCAACCTACAATTGTTCAACTCGCTATTTACTACTTTGCGATCGCCAATAGATAATTTTTATTTATAATAAATCGGCAATCGCTTGTTCTAACTGTCCCTGCTCTAAGGTACTAAGAATAAAGACTTCCTGTACTGTCTTTCCTTGGCGCGCAATAACTTTATAACCGCCTCGGATCGGTACAGAAATTCGCAGCTTCATCTTCGGTATGTGACTTCTAGTCTTTTTAATTCTGCCAGGAGTAACGGTAGTAACTCCTTCGCACTTAATTAATTTTTCCAGGATCGGAATCAAGCCAGGAAGATGAGTTGAGTGATTCCAGACTAACCGACCATCAGAAGACATACTCATTTTCCTCATAGCATTTACGATTGAGCGAGATCTCAAAATTGTGTTTAAATTATCTCTAAACTTTTTATTTAATACTAAACGCTCAATGTTCGATGCTCAATAAATTAGGCTTTTTCTAAAGGTGCCATAGTTAATCCAGCGCGTTTTAACTGTTGATGGTATAGTTCGGCTTGTTCTTGAGGCCCTACCCAAACCAAAGCTTGGCCTTCAAAATGTATTTGATCGGTTAATTCTCTGGCGCGATCGCCGTTCATCCCTGGAATATACTTCATTAAACACTCGATAACGTGAGGGAAGGTGTTGTGGTCATCATTCAAAACAATTATTTTATAGTTGGGGTAATGTTGCTTGATTGTCTGACCAGCTTTTTCTTTAGTTACGGTGGGGGTAACACTCATGCCAATAAATCCTAATAACTCAACTAAATAAAAGGGGGTTTGTAGATATCAAACAAATCTACTAGGGACGTTAGTTCATCTTTGCTCATAAACAGTTTAGCTATTTTGAACAATTTCTTCAAAATTTACCGACCAGAATAGTTTTCTTTGGTTGACTTGTTCGATCATCACTCTAATTTAATTATGGCGATCAATTTTGAATTTGTTATTCTTGAACTTTTAACTCTTAAATAGATGAAAATTGCAATCGGCTGGCTATATCCAACGCTAATGAGTACCTATGGCGATCGCGGAAACGTTATCTGTTTGCAACGGCGATGTCAGTGGCGAGGAATAGAGGTTGAGATTGTTCCCCTCAAGCGAGAAACCGAGGTTGCCGAATTTGATCGAGTAGATCTAATTGTTGGCGGAGGAGCGCAAGATCGTCAGCAAGAAATTGTCATGCGCGATTTACACGGTGCAAAAGCAGAGGCTTTACAACAAAAATTAGCTCAAGGCACTCCAGGAGTATTTACCTGTGGTGCGCCCCAACTACTAGGACACTACTATGAGCCAGCACTAGGTAAAAGAATTAATGGCTTAGGCTTACTAGATATGGTTAGCCAACACCCAGGTATTGAAGCACAACGCTGTATTGGTAACCTGGTGTTTGAAATTACGGCTACTCCGATAGCCTCTGAGCTAGAAGCAATGTTAGGTGAAAAACCTGTCGTTATCGGCTTTGAGAATCACGGAGGCAGAACCTATTTGCAAGATGTACAGCCTTTGGGCAGAGTCATTAAAGGATATGGCAACAATGGCGAAGATCGAACCGCAGGAGCTTTTTATCAGAATGCGATCGCGACATATGCTCATGGTCCTTTACTACCCAAAAATTATTTTATTGCCGACTGGCTGATCGAAAAAGCCTTGCAACGAAAATATCAGATAGAAATTGCACTGACTCCTATAGATGACTCTTTAGCTATTGCAGGGCGTAAGGCAATGTTGCAACGCCTGGGTTTGTCGAAACTAGCTGTTGCTATATAGCATCTGATTGTTAATCTTTGCATTCAGTTGCGTGCGTTGCCAAACAATTTGCCTTAATATTGCAAGAAGACAATTTATGCAAGACTATCTTGCAACTCGTAAATTTTGCAATTCCAACCACAACTATGACTGGAAAAGTACTAGATAATGGTTCAACTGGAGCTTTAGTTCTCATCTTACCTTTGGCATTTGGTTTTGTTGTTTTGTATATGCTATGGCCCTTTCTGCTATTAATAGCAGCGGTAATTGTAGCTTTCAAACTTTGGCAGAACTATCAGTGGCAAAAATGGTGTGGTGAAATTAATCCTTACTTTAATCAACTGATTAAGGAAAATAGAGGGTATCTAACTCCAGTAGACCTATCCATAAAAGCAAACCTTACCGCTAGAGCAGCCAAAGTGTTTCTCGCTCGTAAAAGTGATGAGTATGGCACTAAGCCAAAGACAGTCCCCGAAAAGGGGGTCGTATATTATTTTCCTACTGCAAGCGCTTTAGGCAGTATCTTAGATGATAGTGAACCAGAAGCAGCAGTAAACTCTTATCAATTAGCAGCTAAAGACTCTAATAAATTATCTGTTAGAGGCATTGCTCAATTGGCAAAGCAAGAACAAGAAGTTCACGATACAGTTACAAATTCCGCATCATCTTCTGTCGCACTGGCTACCAGAGCAGAATCTCCACAGTCAACTGCAATTGAACCTGAGTCCGAGACAGATAGTTCAACTATTGAAAGAGCCGCTTCTATTGATGCCGGTCAATCATTGATTCAAGCTGAACTAGCAAAACGCCTCGACTTAAATTCTAGTACGGTTGGTAGACGTAAATCTGAACCAGATTTTGAAGAGTGGAGTCAGAGCAAAGATCCTGAAGGAATAGCTTGGAAATATGAATCGGATACTAAGCTCTATGTAGCTGTCATTCCTAATTAAAAATTCCTTGTTGTTAAGTGTGATTTGTCAATCCGATTTACTCAAATATCATTTCGAGCATAGTCAGACTTTCAGTTTTTAGTCAGGATTAGGGTTGGAGTTGGAGAAATAGGCTATTTTTACAGGTACTATTCTCCGCTTCCCCTAATCCTTTTAGTTTTATTGGGTTATGTTATCTGTATCATCTTGTAACTTGAAAAAGTATTAAGACTTAATTTTTATTCACTTTATTCGTAATTTTTTTGTGTCTAATCAGATTAATCAGCACTGGCACTGGCAAGCCTGCCAAGATTATTACTATTTAACCTGTAAACTTTTATCGGCTTGGCAACATGGCTTTTTTACTAAAGAGTTTTATCCTCGCACTCCAAAAGACCTAACCTCTATTCTGCAACCTCATACAACCGCATATCGGGTTAAGCAGGTACACGGCAATGTGGTCTTAACACCAAAGGAAATAGTCGATGTAGGTAACCGAAAAAATTGCCATAATTCCTTGGCGGAAGCGGATGCCGTTATTAGCGATCGCCCGCACCAGTCTGTTTGGGTAGCCAGTGCCGACTGTACTCCGATCTTAATTGGAGATGTAGTTACAGGACAGGTGTGTGCCATTCATGCAGGTTGGCGCGGAACAGCGCAAAAAATCGTCCCTCAGGCGATCGCTAGATTAATTAAGTTCGGCGGTAGTCAGAAAAAAAATTTACGTATTGCCATTGGTCCAGCGATCGCTGGGGCAGTGTATCAGGTAGATGAAAGCGTGGCGATTGAAGTAGGACAAAGCATTATTTTAGATGCCGAGAGCAAGACTGATGCCGAAATATTAACCGAGTTAAAGCAGCTAAATAATACGCCAATTCTCGATGATGCGCTGTCTGGAAAAGCTCGTTTAAACGTACCGCGAGTTAATCAAATTCAGCTAGAGCAGCTAGATATTAGTTTAAAACATATTGCGATCGCTCCTTACTGTACTTTTCAACAGAGCGATCGCTTCTTTTCTTATCGACGCACTGGCGAGAAAAAAGTTCAGTGGTCAGGAATTGTTTCTCAATAGCTATAAACTTTAGATAAAATACATTTATATCCAAGATCTGAATATTTTAGGCAGATCTTCAATTCTCGATCTCCAGTCTTTGATTCTCAGTCTTTAACTTGCACTTCAACTCTGTAGAACAAATCTTAACCCAACTCGAGCAGCAGCCTGGTTGGGAAAAATTTAGAGAATACCGCCAATTACTCAAATGTTGGCACAATACTGTCAATCAGCAGATCGGCGAACATACTCGTCCACTCCACATCACCCGACAGGTGCTTTGGGTGGCTACTTCTAGTGCCGCAAGAGCGCAAGAACTTTCTTTTCAACGATATTCTCTGCTAAAACGACTCAACAAGCAGCTAACCTTTAATTTAAAAGATATTCGTTTTTCATCTTCTGGGTGGCATCAGACAACTTATCAACCAGAAATTAAACCAAGTTTATTTAGTGTTACTACTCAACAAAAATCTGAAATAGCTTTAAGCTCAATTGTTACGGAGCAAGATGCTGAAAATAGCCAAAACGAGCCTATGTCGGCATCTTCGGCTGATTCTGCTAAAGCTAAGTATGCTGCTGAACGTTGGCTAAAAACTCTTGAACGCAACTCTTTATCTTTGCTTCTTTGTCCTGGCTGTAATTGTCCCACGCCAAAGGGAGAAATAGAACGTTGGAATTTATGCTGTCACTGCATAGCTCAGAAATGGTCGGAAAAATATCAACCGCCAAATTTTCCAGAGCGTAAATAAAAAAGTCTAAAGACGTTTGGCTGGATTGTTGATGATCCCCATTGCTTTTTCTGGCTATATATCCCTGAAAATACTTAGTTAAAAGTATTTTTTAATACTATCTTTTGACGATATTGTATCTGTTCATTAATCAATTATAAAGAGAATATGAAAGGTTAAGAGTGGCTGGGGATCACTCTAAGCCTTACCAGATGATTATTTCAATTAGATAATTGTGATTATGAAGACAAAGCAAAATATAAATAGCGGAATGGAATAAAACCGAGTCAGAAAACCGAATGAAATAATGAAAGAAATAAATTTTGCTACTTCTGCCTGTCGCTACTGTCGTTTTTATGAACCACAGGGACGCAGGGGCGGTTGTTGTCAAATATTAGACGTGCCAGTCGAGGGTAGTTGGAAAGCTTGCTCTTTTGCTTCTCCTCCCTTTAAAGCAACGCTAAAAAAATTAGAAGACATTTATCAGTTGAAAACTTCAATGCCGCTGAATACATCCTCTCAACTAGCTTCTAGCGTATCTAAGATTAAAGTTGAGGATAATTGTCCTCAAATGGCTTCTCCAAAATCGGAGTAATTTACTCTAAAAAAAATTTGCCCAGATGATTTAGAATCTCTTTTCTTAGTTCATCAATTCAAACAGCTTACTTAATGTAAGCGACTTTTAATTTGGTACGCGCTCTTAAAATTTTGAGAGCGCTTTTTTATAGTCTTTTTATTTGTACTCTAACTTAATGAGTATGACCATTGCTTAAGGTAACCAGGGATATTGCTGAAAATCTGGAGGGCGTTTTTCTAGAAAAGCTTGTTTTCCTTCTGCCCCCTCTTCTGTCATGTAATAGAGCATGGTGGCATTACCTGCTAGTTCTTGTATGCCAGCTTGGCCATCACAGTCAGCATTAAATGCAGCTTTGAGACATCTAATCGCCATCGGACTTTTGGACAAGATTTCTTGTGACCACTTAATTCCTTCCGCTTCTAATTCTTCCACTGGTACAACACAGTTGACTAAACCCATTTCTTTGGCTTCGGTGGCGCTATATTGCCGACAGAGAAACCAAATCTCTCTAGCTTTTTTTTGCCCGACAATTCGAGCCAGATAACCAGAACCAAATCCGCCATCAAAACTACCTACCTTGGGGCCTGTCTGCCCAAAAACAGCATTTTCGGCTGCAATGGTTAGATCGCATAACACATGAAGTACGTGACCCCCACCAATTGCATAACCCGCAACTAAAGCAATCGTAACTTTAGGGAGTGAACGAATTAGACGCTGTAAATCTAAAACATTGAGTCTTGGTGTTCCGCGATCGTCTATGTAGCCTGCCTTCCCTCTAATGCTTTGATCTCCACCAGCGCAAAAAGCGTATTTACCATCTGTATGAGGTCCCGCGCCAGTTAAGAGAATTACACCAACAGTATTATCTTCACGAGCGTCAACGAAAGCATCGTACATCTCAAATACAGTTTTGGGGCGAAAAGCGTTACGTTTGTGAGGACGATTAATCGTAATTTTGGCAATGCCATGCCATTTTTGGTAAAGAATATCTTCGTAAGTTTTAGCCGTTTGCCATTCAACTTGCATAGTTTATCGCTACAAAAATCAAAGTAATTGTTTAATAAAATTAAATCATTGAATCTCCACTTAACTATAAACAGATATTGGAACTGCATTTTGCCATAATGCCGTTTTTACCTAGTATCAAATATTAAAATTGATTGCTTAAACATTATGCTAATTGTTTAGCTTAATACAAACCATTTTTAAATTACTCAGCTAAGTGGAATGTAGTAGCACATTTACCTATAAATCAACCATAAACTAAAAAAATCGCTGTTTTTTATAGACTATATGTAAAAATATATTAATACTATTGTCAGTTTACAATTATGCTAAACAACAACCTTATCTGGTTGGGGATCGAGCCTTAAGTAGATGAAATCTATATAAAGATTGATTATTTTTTTATAAATAGAAATTAAGATTAGAGAAAGTTATATTTAATATCAATCACTTTAACTTAAGCAGAATCTATGGGACGAGACAAGCCCCTATATTTTCTAGGATCAATCAAAATGATTAAAACACAGATAATATACTGCCCTAACTGTGGCGCTCGCGCTACCAGAAGTATTATAGATAATTCAATCAAACGCACTTCCTGCGAAAGTTGCGACTATTTGCTGGTACAATGCGCTAAAACTGGCAAAGTAATTGAAGCTTATGCTCCAGGCATTAATAGTTATTGTGCGATTAATGCTACACCAGTTTAAACCTTTGAGGCTCTTAATTGTCCACAGGCTGCATTTGCTTCCAAGCCACGAGAATAGCGCACGCTAACGGCTATTTTGGCTGATTCTAAAATGTTGGCAAATTCTCTAATTCGGTAATTATTTGGTCTTTGATAATCAACCTCAGAAATAGGATTATAAGGGATTAAATTGACATGAGTTTGAAAACCTTTGAGAAGTTGAGTCAATTCCAGCGCATTTTCGGGTAAATCGTTGATTCCTGCCAGAAGAACATACTCAAAAGTTACTCTTCTACCCGTAACCTGGACATAATCTCGGCACTCATCTAAAAGATTATTTAAAATATATTGTTTGGCACTAGGAATCAACTGCTCTCGCAAAGCTTGATTAGAAGCGTGAAGACTTACCGCCAAGACAATTTGTAATTGATGTTGGGCTAGCTGTTGAATTTTACCAGGAATACCTACTGTTGAGATAGTGAGCGATCGCGCACCGATTCCAACATCCTGATTGAGAGATTTAACCGCAGCAACAACCTGATCGAGGTTTGCCATTGGCTCTCCCATACCCATAAACACCACGTTGCTAACTCTTTGCTCAAAGTCTTCTTGTACTGTAAGTACCTGATCGACAATTTCGTGAGCCTTAAGATTACGCGTAAAGCCGCCTTTGCCTGTGGCACAGAAATCACAGTCCATCGGACAACCGACTTGGGAAGAAACGCATACGGTTAAACGTTTGGCAGTAGGAATACCAACCGCCTCAATAATCAAACCATCAGCTAAACGCAGTAAATACTTACGAGTGCGATCGGGGGCAACGCTGCGATAATGAATACTAGAGCGTCCAACCGGATAGTTTGCTCTTTCCTCGCGCCATTTTTTAGGAAAGACAGAAATATCCAAAAGCGATCGCGCTTCTTTTTGATATAACCATTGATATAATTGCTTACCCCGATAGGCTGGTTGCCCCTGCTGTTGTATCCAGTCGGTTAATTCCTCAAGAGATTTACCCAAAAGAACTTCATCGGTACTTGATTGCTTCTTCGTTTGTAGCGTCATTTTGTTTTGCTGTGTCGGCAGAAAGGAGATTGATTACTTGAGACGGTTATTTGTCATTATTCATTGGCGATTGGCAAGAATCTCTAGACAATCTTATTCTACAGTTAATCGATTAAAGCAAACATCAGTTAATAGTATTTAAACCGACATTTGGCGGGTTGATGGATCGAGGTAGGAACATTAATATGAAGAGTTTAAATAGCCAATTTTGGAGAGCAAATTTAAAAACTGAAACCGCTTAGGTATAGTAGCAAAAATTGGAAAATTTTACATTTTTTAGGCAACCCTTGGCAAAAATATTATTTAATCTCCTGATTTACTTGCGAAATGTTCGTTTACAGTGCAACTAGATTTTATAGATTGCCAGCGATATTTATTCAGGTTAACCTTGCCGTTACTTTGAAATTTAATTCCTTCTTCTGCCAATAAAACTTTCTGTAAATAATCATCGCCTTGACGCTGAAAAGAATAGGAAATTTCGCCCTTAGCATTAATTACTCTTTGCCAAGGAATATCATCTTCAATATCTACTCGAAAAAGAGCATATCCTACTAAACGAGCTTTACCATATAATCCTGCCAAATCAGCAATTTGTCCGTAGGTTGCTACTTTACCTGGGGGGATTTTACGGACAATCTCATAAATGCGATTGTATTGAGACATCTATCAATTTTTATCTCTGAAAAAGATTTACTGATTGTGAATACTATTGATTATTGATGATTAGTTAATAATTTAACTTTAAAGATTAATACTGTTACTTAATAGAATCCAGTTTTCTAAGCTTAGATCTTCGGCTCTACATTGAGAATTAAAGTTTAGTTTTTCTAATAGCTGATTCAAATCATCAGGAGCAATTAAACTTTTTAAATTATTCTTGAGCATTTTACGGCGACTGGCAAAGCCTAGTTTAACTAATATTTCTAATTGTCGGGAATTATTAGCAGGTTGGTTGACTACTCTAGGGCGCAGCCTGATAATAACTGAATCTACTTTTGGTGGTGGATAAAAAGATCTGGCCCGAACATGACAAATTAATTCACAATCAGCTAAATATTGAACTCGAATTGATAAAGCACCAAAGGCTTTGCTACCAGGTATAGCTACTAAACGTTCTCCTACTTCTTTTTGCACTAGCAATACAATTGATTCATACTGCTGTGGTGCAGGAGTAGCAATTTTTCCTAAGAGCTTTTCGATAATTGGTCCTGTAATGTTGTATGGAATATTAGCAACCACTTTGTTAGGATTTTCGAACTTAGGAAAATTTTGTAGCAGAGATGATAAATTTAACTTTAAGAAATCATCTTGAGCTAACAAAAAGTTTTCGCGATCGCCAAATTTATGAACCAGTTTTTTGCATAAGTCACGATCGATTTCTACGGAAACTAAAGCCGAAACTTTTGCTAGTAACCGAGCAGTTAAATTTCCTGTACCTGGCCCAATTTCTAAAATGCGATCGCTTTGGGTCAATTCCGCAGCAATAATAATTTGGTCTAAAATATCTTCATCCCGTAACCAATGTTGACCAAACTGTTTACGCGGTCTAAAACTGGCAGGTTTTTTAGTTTTTTTGCTAGATGTCATTTAAAAAGTAAGAAGTAAAGCAGTAAGTTAAAGACTTAATATCTTAGGCGGTTTATTTTTTCTCGGCGTTGCTAAATTAAAATTCAGCAACAGTTTTAACTAAAAACTACGGTTTTATTGTCATAAACTAAAACGCGATTTTGCAGATGCAGTCTTACTGCACGTGATAGTACCAATTTTTCCAGATCTTTTCCCTTACGAATTAGATCCGCTACCGTATCTTAATGATTAACTCGTACCATTTCTTGCTCAATTATTGGACCTTCATCTAGATCCTGAGTAACATAATGAGCCGTCGCCCCAATAATTTTAACTCCTCTAGCGTGTGCGCGATGATAAGGTTTTGCTCCAGGGAAAGCAGGCAAAAATGAATGATGGATATTAATAATATTCGGAAACTGGTTAAACAACTCAAGGCTGAGAATTTGCATATATTTAGCCAAAACCAGCAGATCTATCTCGTATTGATGAAAAAGCTCTAGCTGTTTTGCTTCTTGCTCTGCTTTAGCTTCTTTAGTAATGGACAAGTGATAAAAATCAAGCTTAAACTGCTTAGCGATCGCTTCCAAATGCGGATGATTGCTAATAATTAGAGCAATAGTACCTGGTAATTCTCTAGCTTGATGTTGCTAGAGATCCCCAAGACAATGGTCCAAAATGGCGATTTGGATCGCCATTTTGGACAGAGTGTGGGAAAAGTGTAGCTGCCAGGTTGCCTTTCCAGGTTTGGCGATCGCAGCAAAGGCAGTTGCGATCGCCTCCCGGGCAAGTTAAAGCCTTCAAGTTGCCATTCAATGCGAATCAGGAATAAACTTGTAGCGCAGTCGGTATGCTGATCGGCATGAATAATATTACCGCCGTTAGCATAGATAAAGTTGGCTATCTTAGCAACTAATCCAGGACTATCGGGGCAAGAAACTAATAAAGTTGCAGTAGACTGATTCATACATACTTAATAAGTAACGTTTTATAACAACTATTAAAATGATATTTATCTAGGTGTAGAGAAAAAGATAACAGATTATAAGAGATAACTAAATTTTTTTAGTACCAGACTTAATTTGATACGGCAATTTTGGGCAAACTAAAAATGTGTCGTCAACTATAATAATTCAAACAAATATATTTAATTCAATATTTCAATATGTTTTACTGACAATCATCTTATGTCTAAACCATATATTTCATATTTTTAAACTTACCAACCCTCAGCTCAAACATTTTTAGTGAACCTTCCCTGGCAATTATTTATTGAAAGCATCAAATTTACCTCAATTTTATTTTCAAGTTAAGCAATAAAGCAATATTCGGTTAAAACTACTAACTAATATGAACAGTCAAGATAAGCCTATCGATGCAAATGATAATCTCGATGAATCATTGGAAACTTCTAATGCCTCAAAGCAGGGAAATAAAAACTTAGTAGATTTATGGACAGGAGAAGATGAAGATGCTGAGATTTTAACAGAATTTATCTCAGTAGAAACTGCTACCAAAAATGATGCTGAGGCTTTGTCAGAAATTACTTCTACTAATCACGAATCTAAGCCTAAGAAACAGAAGAACATTAAGTTAGATTTAGATAATTGGGATTTTCGCAATCCGCCAGCAGTAGACTCAACTGAATTTGAGTCATTTGAGTCAGATGTAGAATTAGAATTAGACTCTGTATACGAATCAATAGCTTCAGCAGCAGAGTTAGAGTCAAAGCAGTCTCAAGAATTAGAATTATTAGCTGATGAACCAGCAATAGAGATTAGTTTAGATAGTTCATCCGACTTGGAAGTCGATGATTTAGTTAGATTAGAATCTTTAAATGATGAATTGGTCGCTGAGATCGCTTTAGACGCTCTAGATGAACCTGCTTTAACTCTTGATAGTCCATCCGACCTAGAGCTTGATGGCTTGGGACTTAGTGAACTCGATAATTTGGAGGCGGTAGATGCTTTTGGTGAAGCAGTATTAGATTATTTTAATTTAGACGATCTAGATGAATCTGCTTTGACTCTTGGTAGTTCATCGGATCTGGAACTTGATGGCTTGGGACTTAGTGAACTCGATGATTTGGAAGACTCATTAGATTCTAAAATAGATTCGCTAGATTTATTATTTGATTATCAACCTCAGGCTGCATCTACTCAAATCAGTACCTCCAGTATTTTGGCGCCACAACCAACCTTTAATGCTGCCTCTTCAGCACCAGTTGGCAAAGTCCAGGCTTTTGACCAGACCATGAGGGTTTCGGTACGTAAGTTAGATGACTTGAATAACCTAATTGGAGAATTAGTAGTCAAGCGAAATCGATTAGAAGATGACCAAGAAAGATTGCGTCGCTTTTTAGATAACCTGCTGGGTCATGTCCAGTCTCTAGGAGAAGCAGGAGCGAAAATGCACGATATGTATGAGCGATCACTTTTGGAAGGAGCTTTAATGGCTAGTCGCCAATCCCGCATTAATTCAGCAGTAGCTGCGGGGAGGTCTAGTTTGGCTAATGGTAATCAACTTCCAGAAGAAAGTCTCGATGCACTAGAAATGGATCGTTTCAACGGCTTCCATTTACTATCTCAAGAAATTATCGAGTTAATTGTTCGGGTTAGAGAAGCAGCATCGGATATTCAGTTCGTAGTTGACGAAACTGATAAAGTTGCTCAAACTTTCCGTCAGGTGACCAGCCAACTGCAAGATGGAATGAACTCTTCGCGGATGGTAGCATTTGGGCAAACAGCAGACCGCTTACCCAGAGCCATTCGCGATATTTCGCGCAAGCAGAAAAAACAGACTAAGCTGCACATCGAAGGTAAAGATGTCTTAATTGACAAAATGATTGTCGAGCATCTGTACAACCCGATGACACACTTAGTTAATAATGCTATTTCTCACGGGATTGAAAAACCAGAAGAAAGACGGCAAAAAGGCAAGTCCGAAGTGGGAAATATTCATATTCGCGCTTTCATTCAGGGGAATCAGACAGTAATTACCGTTAAAGATGATGGTGCGGGTATCGATCCTGAAACAGTTAAACAAAAAGCGATCGAGAAAAACTTAATTTCTTGGGCAACAGCACAAAGACTATCCGAGCAACAGGTATATGAACTGCTGTTCCATCCAGGCTTCAGCACCAAGGACCAAGCAGATGATTTTTCTGGTCGAGGTGTAGGAATGGATGTTGTCAATACTGACTTGAAGAAAATTCGTGGTTCGATCGCTACTGAATCAGAAGTTGGCAAGGGTACTACATTCACCGTGCGCTTACCTCTAGTTTTGAGTATCTGTAAGGCTTTAACCTGTGTCAATAACAACAGTAAAATTGCTTTCCCAATTGATGGTGTAGAAGATACCAAAGAATATTTACCCAGCGATATTCAAACTAATGCTAATGGCGTGCGCTGTGTTGCTTGGAAAAAAGCACTGCTACCTCTAAAACCTTTAAATAGTTTACTCAACTATAATCGTCAGATTCGCCGAGCGGGAACCTATAACGCCAATCAAAATAATGATGATACAATTTCGGTCATTATTCTTCGTAGCCTAGACAATTTACTGGCGGTCGAGGTAGATGAAGTTAGAGCAGAGCAAGAAATTGTCATCAAACAAATAGATGGTCCTATTGCCAAGCCACCAGGTATTGCAGGAGCGACAGTTTTAGGTGATGGTACAATTATGCCGATTGGTGATGTGCTAGAGCTAATTGAAATTGCCCAAGGTAAAAGAACCATTGAAATTGGCTTTAATATACTTGCTGGAGAAGGAGCTGTTAAACAGGCTCAGGCGGAAAATGTTCAGCAAGAACCCATGGTGCTAGTAGTTGATGACTCCATTACCGTTCGAGAATTGTTGTCAATGAGTTTTAACAAACTGGGTTATCGGGTAGAGCAAGCCAGAGATGGTCAAGAAGCCTGGGATAAATTGCGTGGTGGCTTAGTCTGCGACATGATCTTTAGCGATATTGAAATGCCTCGCATGAACGGTTTAGAACTATTGTCTAATCTTCATCAAGATAGCGTACTCAAATCTATACCAGTTGCTATGCTAACCTCTCGTGGTGCAGACAAACATCGCAAAATAGCTAACGACTTGGGGGCAAAAGCCTATTTAACTAAGCCCTACACCGAAAAAGATCTCATGGATGTAGCACAACATCTAATTGAGATTAATCGGGCAAACAAAGAAGCAGAATCTGCTACCGTTAACTTTAATCGAGTCAAATCGGAAACAAATTTTCAAGATGCTCCCCTGGTGTTGATTATCGATGACTCGGTAACAGTGCGAGAATTACTATCCATGAGCTTTAAAAAAGCTGGATATCGGGTGGAACAAGCTAGAGACGGTCAAGAAGCATGGGAGAAACTGAGCAACGGTTTGGAGTGTGATATTGCTTTTTGCGATATTGAAATGCCCCGCATGAACGGTTTGGAACTCTTATCTCAGCTGCAACAAGATGAAAAATTAGCGTCATTACCGATCGCCATGCTAACCTCTCGTGGAGCGCAAAAAATGCGTAATATAGCTGCCTCTCGCGGAGCAAATGGCTACTTTGTCAAACCCTACGTAGAGGATGAACTCTTAAAAGCAGCCGCCAGAATCATCAATGGAGAGATGTTGATCGTAGGCACTGACGAAGAAGCTTAGGGGCAAGAAATTTGGGTCAAGATACTGCCTTGTCGATACATCTGTAGGTAAGAGGTTGAGGCTTAGACTTCTTGCCTGGGTTACTTTATGCAAATTTGTCAATTATCTGAGCAACATTATGAGCAACGCTGTATTCCTTGAGGAACAAGATTAGGAATGATTAAAATAACCTTCTGTTTTAGTATTTTTTGGCTGAGTAGCCTCTGTGGTTTGCAGTCGGCTTGGGCGGCGGAAACCAAGGCTCAAGATCTTGAGTTAGAGATTGGTATTCTTCAAAGATTGGGAGCTGCACCGTTGGACGATAGCGATCCGACCATTGACCAAGTGACTATTAACAGCACTCCTGGCGACTCTCTAAAAGTGAATTTGCTAGGCTCGCCAAAGCCAACCAAAATTGAAACTCAAGAAGTAGTGTTAAAAGTAAATTCTACTCCTCTGGCACAACCCAAACTAGAGGAGAAATTAGTCTTAAGCGATCGCTCAACCTTTGAAACTGCCGAAGATAGTGCTAACTCCTGGAAAAAGCTCGGTATAGAAGTAGAGGTGGCGCAACCTGGACGGTGGCAAGTTTGGGCAAAAAGAGATGTTTATCAAAGTCCTTTAGTACGCCGTTGGCTGCTTGATAGTCTGAAAGATAATGGCTATAGTACTGCTTATTTAGATACCAAAGTTCTCGACCAAGAACCTCAAATTACCCTCGAAATTGAAGGGCAAAAATACGCTCGCGATCTGGTAGAAATTACTAGTAGCAAAAATTTAGTCAAGGTCAACACTACTAGCAACCCCCTGGAGGCTCGACTCTATGGAGGAAGTTTAAAGCTTCAGCCAAATGCTCATGGAGAATTCACTTTAGTCAATCATGTTCCTTTAGAAACTTATCTGCGGGGAGTTGTTCCCTATGAAATTGGAGCTAATGCGCCTCCTCAAGCGGTAGCTGCGCAAACGATCATTGCTCGGACTTATGCTTTACGTAATCTAAGACGTTTTGCCGTAGATGACTACCAACTCTGCGCTACGGTTCACTGTCAAGTATATAAAGGTTTAAATGATGCTAATGCTACTAGCGATCGCGCGATCGCTCAAACCGCAGGTTTAGTTCTTACCTATGAGAATGAATTGATTGATGCGCTCTATTCTTCGACTACTGGGGGGGTAACGGCAGGTTTTGAAGATACTTGGAACGGAACTGAACGTCCCTATCTTCAGCCTGTAATCGACGCTCCGCAACCTTTTTGGGATTTGATTAAATATCCGCTTAATAACGAATCAACCTTTCGCCAGTTTATTAGTCTGACCAAAGGATTCAATGAAACAGGCAGAACGGGTGTGTTCCGCTGGCACAAAACTCGAAGTATTGCCGATTTAAACCAAGATTTACGTAAATATCTCGACAAAACTCGTCATCCCTTAGCCAATTTCAAGACTATCGAATCAATGCAGGTACAAACGCGATCGCGTTCTGGCAGAATCTTGGCTTTAAATATTAAGACCGATAAAGGTGAATTACAACTACACAAAAACGAAATTCGCAGTGCCTTGGAACCTCCCCGCAGCACCTTTTTTTATTTGCAACCAACTTATAACCAAGCCAAAAAACTTAACGGCTATGATTTTATCGGTGGTGGCTTTGGTCATGGTGTGGGTTTGAGCCAGTATGGTTCTTATAACTTAGCAAAATTGGGTTGGTCAGCAGCTCAAATACTAGCTTTTTATTATCCTCAGACTAAAATCAAACCCTTAGACGACACGATTGTTTTTTGGCGGGATGACTCTCTGCCCGTTAGTAAAAACTAAGAGGGCAAGGCAAATGTGGGAACAAATTATTTTTCTCCAATTTAACCCTTACCCAGTTTGAACTAACAACCCAGCAAGCAAGTAAATATAATTAATAAATACTTAATAAGTCCGTTTTGCCGTAGCCAAACGAGAAATAATACTGGTAAATAAGACCAATAGCACTAAGATAAATGCTGCCCCCCAGGCTAATTCCTGCTGGTTTTTAAACGGCACGATCGCAAAATTATAAACTAGTACCGACAAAGAAGCTGTGGGTTCAACTAGCAAGTTATCCCAGTTGGGCCAATACTGAGTAAACAAGGCAGTAAAGAGTAAAGGTGCAGTTTCTCCCGCAGCGCGAGCAACAGCTAAGGTAATTCCCGTAATAATTGCCGGCAACGCCGCAGGTAATACTACCTGTAAGACCGTTTGATATCTATTCGCCCCGATACCTACTGATGCCTGACGCACATCTTGGGGGACAAGTTTCAGCGACTCATCGGTGGTACGAACAATAATAGGCAGCATTAATATTGCTAAGGCAAAACCACCAGCCCAGGCAGAATAGCTTTTAGTAGTTAAAACGATCGCGCCATAGGCAAATACCCCAACGATAATCGACGGCACTCCACTCAAAACATTAGTAGCAAAGCTAATCCATTCCGAAGCTTTACCTTCATTAAATTCCGAGAGATAAATTGCTGCCATAATACCTAAAGGTACACTAAGTAATCCACCAATCCCAACCATAACGACTGTTCCCACAATGGCATTGCCAAAACCGCCACCATCAACCAAAGGAGGAGGTGGTAATTCGGTAAATGCAGCGGCAGATAAGGAACTAATTCCCCTTGTCAATAGATAAGTCAAAATGATCAATAAGGGAATAATTGCCAACAGGGTAAATAAGCCGGCAATGCCACTCATAATTAATCCAAATAGAGTACGAGGGGAGGTTGGATTGCGCTTTAGACTGACGACTTCAAAATCAGCAGCTGGTTTTTTGAGAATATTGGGTGTAGTCATTAATTTTCAAGTTTCTTAAAAGCAGTTTAAATTCTTTGCAGTCTGGTTACGAGCAAATGCGCCAAAACATTCACCACTAAGGTAATAAAAAATAAAATTAAAGCTGCATACATTAATGCTGCTACCTGCAAGCCACTGGCTTCGGCAAACTGGTTTGCCAACAGAGATGAAATCGTATTAGAAGGAGCAAATACTGAAGGATTGACTTGATTAGAGTTACCAATCAACATAGTTACTGCCATAGTTTCTCCTAAAGCACGACCTAAAGCCAGCATAATTCCGCCAATAATCCCTGAAGAAGCAGCGGGCAAAACAATTTGAATAATTGCTTCCCAACGAGTAGCCCCCAAGCCAATGGCAGCCTGACGCAAACCCTGATCTACGCTAATGATAGCATCACGAGAAATAACAGCAATAGTGGGCAAAATCATTACCGATAAAATTAAAGCCGCAGGCAACATTCCTGGCCCTTTTAAAGCAGTAAAACCCTTGAGAAAGGGAATCAAAACAAAAATTCCCCATAAACCATAGACGACACTAGGTACGGCTGCTAATAGCTCGACTAGAAATACGATAATTCTTTGAACGGCTGGCGGTAGATAATCTTCGCTGAGAAAAATAGACACGCCTAAACCAATTGGCACTGAAATCGCTAAAGCAATCAAAGAACTAACCAAAGTCCCGTAAATTGCGGGCCACACTCCATATTGGCTATTAACGGGATTCCAACTACTACTAACCAGAAAACTCAACCCAAATTCTTGAATGGCTGGCATAGCTGCGATCGCAACCTGAATCGTGATCCAAATTAAAACCCCGGCGATCGCGAAGGCTAAAATTTTGGCAATCCAATAAAAACTATTGTCTAAAGATCTTTCAATTCCTGAACGAGCTTCTATTCTCGGCTCATAACTGTTATTCATATTTATTAAATGAAATAATTTTTTATTGTTTGATAAAAGATGTTGCTACAATTTACAATAAATTCTCTTCAATTTTCTACTAATATTTACTTACCTGATTAAAATTAAGCCTAGGTAAAGCAGAAGTTAAACTCAAGTGATTAACCTACCGAGCCTGATTACGCTAAAGTTTAAATGCTAATAAATTAGATAGGACATATTTAACCATGACTTTATCAGCCGGCACAACTGCGCCAACTTTTACCACCATTGACGATGAAGGAAATAGCGTTTCTTTGTCAGACTTCCAAGGAAAAACAGTAGTTCTCTATTTTTATCCCAAAGATGATACTCCTGGTTGCACCAAGCAAGCTCAAAGCTTCCGTGATAATATTGCTGAATATCAAAATAAAGATATGGTAGTTCTCGGTGTCAGTAGAGATGACCAAGCATCTCACCAAAAATTCAAAGAGAAATATGGGTTACCTTTTAACCTTTTGGTTGATAGTGATGGTGCAATTACTCAGGCTTATGATGTTGATGGTGGTGGCTATGCCAAGCGTGTCACCTACATTGTTGATGGCAACGGCATAATTACCACAGTTGACAGTAATATCAATACCAGTACCCATGCTACTGATGTATTAGCAAGTATTGTTTAACTATATATAGCTGAAAAAGTTGGGTAATATTCATCTTTTTCAGCTATATTTGAAATTAATAAATTTTGAAAAAGCTAATAACTAATAGCTAATAGCTAATAGCTATATGCCCTAAAGGACTAGCTACGCGTCGCGAAGCGGTATCCTTTAGAACTAGCCCTAAAGGATTAGCGCCTGGAGGCGCGTCCTTCGCGTCGTCTAGGACGAACAGTATTATTATTGGTTTCATGTCTTAATTCAGCAACGCCCATCATTAAGATAATTAATGACGATCTCTACGCAGCATTGATTAAGTTAAATATTTCAGACAGATTAAAAGATAAGATTAATCCGCTAGCAGTGACGGTTTTAGGTCTTTAACCTGACACCGAGAAAAATCCCACCGCGATAGCTTAGTTTGACAAGTCAAAGACCAACAAAGGCGCGATGGGAATGACAAATATATGAACCATACTTTGGTAATAGATGTCGAGATTAGCGCAAAAAACAGCTTACCAACCAAAATAAACAAAAAGTAACTGCTGAAGCGAATTGATCTCCACCTAAAACAGTCACACCACCTTGACCCAGAAGTAGATTAGCTAACCCTGTACCAAGAGCAATTCCGGCAAACAGGGCTATAAAGCTAATTAAAAATGCTCTTCCAGAACGTCCTTCTTTGCGATTAAGGAAGTAAATATTGGCAATAAAGCCTAAAGCCATTAGTAGTGGAAGTATCGAACCTCCTGAATTTTGAGAAAATACGGCGATCGCCGATAAAGTTAAGAAAATACCTGATGGCCATAAAATATCTGCCTGAGAAGGAGTATCGATCAACTCTTGTAACCAAACCGCAGATTTGTCGTTAACAATTTGAGGAACTTTTAAGGTCTTTTCCAAATTGCGTTCGGGAAAACGAATTTTTTCAGGGACTTTAATTTTTCCTTCTTGGCGTAATCGCAAGCGATCCATAATAATCGTGTCGTAAGCGATTTCTACTTTTTCTAACACAGCACTATCATTACCATGTTGTTCGTAAAGCCGTTTTTTGGCAGCCTGTATTTCTTCAAATGAAGAATTTTCGGTGACCCCAAGTTGTTCGTAGGGATTTTGTTCGCTCATCTCTTAACCTGTTCTATATATCTATTTTAAATTCTTTTGCTCTGCCAGGCGACTTTTTTAATAAACTTCCCAGAAACCTAATGCTGGTCCAATAAACCTGACAGTAAACCAAACGGCGATCATCACACCTATACCAATCCAAGCTCCTTTACTAGTTAGTTTAATAAATTTTTCGGCTTGAGCTTTAGTAATAGGCACCCAAGGCAGAATTCGCTCAGATTTCTGACCATATTGGTTTCCTAATGCTGCTTTACGACGTTTTGATTCTCCCATAATATTAACTATTGACTCTCAACAAGTTAGTAGTGAGTCGATCATAGCGTTTTCTGGTTAAGCAATAAACCAGTTTTCTATCTACATTTTATTAATAATAATGAATCCTTCAAGAGTTGTTTTCGGTGATTTTGACGGCACAATTACCAGCCAAGATACTTTTGTTGGTGTCCTGGAAAAGTTTACTCCTGAAGTAGCCTATAAATTATTACCAATGATTTATAGGCGAGAAATGATTCTTAAACAGTTAGTAAAACAAGCTTTTGGTTAAATCAAAGAGTGATGATTACCCTGACATCACTGAATATATTGCTTAACAGCCTATACGTCTAGGGCTGAAAAAATCTTTAGATTTTCTTAATTATTTAACAATTCCCCTGGTTGTTATCTCTGGAGGATTAATGGAGATGGTAAGAGCAGTTTTAGATCGACAGCAGCTAACCAATCGTGTTACAGCCATATATGCGGGAGAAGTTGATACAACAGAATTATTTTTACGAGCCTATTGCGAAATCGAAAGTGATACTGAGTTGGTTGAATCAAGCGATCGCTATGGCAAAATATCCTGCTCAGGAAAAAATGGCGCTCGGCGACTCGGTGACCGATATAAATATGTCGCTTGCTGCTGATTTGGTATTGGCGCGAGATGACACTCTGCGTAAGCAAAGCATCGCTTGATGCAAGACTTAGACACAGAAAATAAACCTTATGTTCAATGAGAAAAATTTTTCAACATACGGGACTATTTAATGACTCTTTGGCAAATAGAAGGTTAATTTTATTTGCCGTTTAATAAAATGTAAAATATTAGCTATTAGGCACTAAACCGAAAAAACCCCAGAAAGATAATCAGTTGTTCCTTTGAGTTAAGTTTAAACTAATATAAAGCTTGTTATTGCAGGCTTTTTCCAGTATGGTTATGGGTTTGTAGTCATAACACTAACCCAAATTTTATTTTTTTACCAGCTAATGAGCAAATTATTAAGCCTACTGAACTAATTGATCCAGTTTATTCTGTTCGACTGACTACAACGAATTACATCATAATTTCTATCAATGTTAGCCAAATTTAGACTTATCCAGTGACAAGACAATTAGCTGAATTGGAAAAAGTTAAACAGCGAGAACTTTATAGTATTTTGAATTTATTTAGTAACGTTGACTTAATTACCGATCGCGGCGATCGCGACATACAGATTGGGCAGAACGAATGTCATCGTCGCGGAGATTGTCAAGGACGAGAAGTTCCGTTACTCTCCCAGCTAAGCGTTCTTACTCCTTTAATCTATCTACATCAAAATAGCTGAGTAGAAACTTTAGTTATCAGTCAAGCTTCGTGCTTGACACAATTCGACGGGGAAAAAATATGAACTGTTATCAAGCAAACATTATGGAGAAATATTATGGCTAAATTTGTGTTTATTACTGGCGGAGTCGTATCTAGCATTGGTAAGGGTATTGTCGCAGCCAGTTTGGGCAGATTATTAAAATCGCGGGACTATTCAGTATCAATTTTAAAGCTCGACCCTTACATTAATGTCGATCCTGGTACAATGAGTCCTTATCAACACGGGGAAGTATTTGTCACTGATGATGGTGCTGAAACAGATCTTGATTTAGGACATTATGAACGTTTTACTGATACTTCAATGTCCCGCCTCAACAGCGTAACTACGGGATCAATTTATCAGGCGGTACTTAATAAAGAACGACGAGGAGATTATGATGGCGGTACAGTTCAGGTAATTCCTCATATTACTAACGAAATTAAAGAAAGAATTCATCGCGTTGCTAATAATACAGGTTCGGATATCGTGCTGACAGAAATTGGCGGTACGGTAGGGGATATTGAATCTTTACCTTTTATGGAGGCGATTCGTCAGTTTCGTAAAGATGTAGGCAGAAATAATGTAGTATATATGCACGTTACTTTAATTCCTTGGATTACCGCAGCAGGGGAAATGAAAACTAAACCGACGCAACACTCGGTTAAAGAACTGCGTTCGATTGGGATTCAGCCAGACGTATTAGTTTGCCGTAGCGATCGCCCTTTATTTCCGGGAATTAAAGAGAAAATCGCGGAATTTTGCGATGTAGAGGTTGATTCAGTCGTTACCTCCCTTGACGCCAGCACTATTTATGAAGTGCCTTTGATTTTAGAACAAGAAGGATTGGCTCAAAGAACCTTGGAGTTATTACACCTAGAACAACGTCAACCAGATTTGCAAAACTGGCGCAATTTGGTGATTAAAATGAACTCGATTCGCCCTAAAATTCAAGTAGCGATCGTGGGAAAATATATTCGACTTAGTGATGCTTATTTGTCGGTAGTAGAAGCTCTAGGACATGGCGCGATCGCTGCTGATTGCGAAGTAAATCTGCGTTGGGTAAATGCCGAAGATATTGAAGAGTATGGTGCAGCTAAATATCTTGATGATGTTGGTGGGGTAATTGTTCCTGGAGGCTTTGGTATTCGTGGAGTAGATGGGAAAGTTGCCGCGATCGAATATGCTCGTACTGCTAATATTCCGTTTTTGGGCTTGTGCTTGGGGATGCAGTGTTGTGCGATCGAATGGGCGCGCAACGTAGCTCAACTGAAGGATGCTAATAGTGCTGAGTTTGCCCCCGAAAGCCCTAACCCAATTATCAATATTCTGCCAGAACAACAAGATGTAATCGACCTAGGCGGTACAATGCGTTTGGGAACTTATCCCTGCCGTTTAAAACCTGATACCCTAGCTCATTCTCTATATCAGACTGAAGTAATTTATGAACGCCATCGCCATCGGTATGAATTTAACAACGCCTATCGCAGCCTACTGTTAGAAACAGACTACGAAATTAGTGGCACATCTCCTGATGGACGTTTAGTAGAAATTATTGAAATGCCTAATCATCCATTTTTTATCGCTACTCAGTTCCATCCTGAGTTTCGTTCTCGCCCCAATAATCCTCATCCCTTATTTTTGGGTTTAGTTAAAGCAGCCTTGACCAGAAACAACTTATCTAAAGAAAAACACATTCCGATATCTACAGTAAACTGATCTTGGAGCTGTCACTTTTTTACGTAACAATATAAGACTGACTCTCTCAAGAGATGAACAGTGAAGCATGAGGACGGAAAAAACATTTGTATTGATGTACTTTCTAACTCACACTCTTTCAAATTTTCTTCTGTATATGGCTTTTTAATTAGCACAATAGAATGTTCACCAGCAAAATTAAGAATAATATTCCTTTAGATAAAATTCGCTACAACGAACAAGGATTAGTACCGGCGATCGCCCAAGATTATTTAGATGGTACAGTCTTGATGATGGCGTGGATGAACCAGGATTCATTACAAAAAACTTTGGAAACTGGCGAAACCTGGTACTGGAGTAGATCCCGTCAGCAATTATGGCATAAAGGTGCAACTTCTGGACATATTCAGAAAGTGCGATCGCTTCGCTACGACTGCGATAGTGATGCTTTGTTGATTACTATTGAGCAAATTGGCGGGATTGCCTGTCATACAGGAGAACGCAGCTGTTTTCATCAGATAGGCGATACCAAAGTCGCGCCCCCCGCCGATACCCTATCAGAAGTATACCGAGTTATTTGCGATCGCCTGGCTAACCCGACTGAAACTTCCTATACCTGTAAGCTGCTTGCAGGAGGTGATAATAAAATCCTCAAAAAGATTGGTGAAGAATCAGCCGAAGTAGTCATGGCCTGTAAAGATGACGACAGTAGCGCGATCGCTTCTGAAGTAGCAGATTTGCTATATCATACCTTGGTTGCCTTAGCTTACCACAACGTAGATATTCGCGATGTTTATCGACAATTACAGTCTAGAAGAGGCTAGTTTTGAGGGAATGAGGGCGATGGAGGCAATAATTTGCTACTTTTGTAATGCCTCATCCTAATATTGACGCTCGCTAATCATTATTAAACTGCTGCTTTGCGAATTTCTGAATAAAAAGAGGTTTGCTTCTTACCATCACTATATTTAACTACGGTGGTACGCATTCTAAAATTGTCACTAGCAAACCACTGGCGTTCCTCAGCATACATTTTATCTGTTTCAATGATTAGAGTAAGAGCTTCATCTTCAGCTAAAACATAACGCCCGCAGATTTTAGCATCTTCAGGACGAATTAATTTTCCAGTGCGATCGTTTTCTAAATCTTTAACTAAAATAATGGTGGCAGAACCTACTTGTTTGGTTTTGCCCCAGTCTACAGAGTTATCCCAGCTTTGAACTGTACCACCGACGATCAAGTTAGAGTCTAAATGATGTTTTTGACACAGTTCTAACGCCTGCGCATCATCGGGCGGAATAAACTCAAGAGTAATATCGGCTTTACTACTAACTGATTTATTCTCATCTAGAAAATAGTTGGTACGCTGACTAAACCATTTTCCTGCACTTAAATTTAGAAATTTTTGTAAATTCATGATTATATTATTCTGTTAGTCTATAAAAATTTTATAGAATTATTGCCCCTTTCTGAAAGCTGATTGCTCCTATAGATTACAGCGCCGCTTTGAGGGTGAATCATCTACTTGAGTTACATATAATAATGGCTTGGGTCTTTGCCAAGCTTATTAAACCACTTTTTTGAACAAGCTCGATATAGCATAACTTGGGTTTCTTAGCAATACTGCAATTTTTTCAACCTATGAATAGCCGACCAAATTATCCGACTTCTATTACCGATTTGCCTTCTTTAGAATTATCTCTCGACATTTTACTAAATCGACAGGAAAAAGATTGGGGATGTTTTCAAGTAGTCAAAGAAGGAGAATTTTATGCTTTATATATTCCAACTTTAGATAGCTTTAAACTATACAAAAATCCTAAAAGCGAAAACTATAAAGGATACTGGCGTAACTCTTTGTCGGAAACCTTACCAGATTTAAAAGGCCGAGACGAAAAACCCGACGTCTTTCTACGTAACCGTAGTAAGCAGATAGAAGAAAAGAAAAAAAATCAAACGATAATCCTGAAAAAGCAGCGCGTTATTGATGTAAAATATCGCTACAATTCATGTCCAGAAATGTACCGCCTTAATCAAATGATTGCGAAACTACTACGCGATCGCATTGCTAGCAACCTTACTTTTACTCCAGGTGCAGAAATAATGCCTTTAGTTTTGGCAACTGAAGTTGAGGATTAATTAAGCTATACACTATATATTTTAGATAACCTGCAATAGCATTGTTTAATTATTAGCACTTAGTATCGCTAAAATAATCGAGCATAATTTAAATTACACTTGGCAAACTTATGGTAGAAGCAAAAATCGGCATCATTGGTGGTAGTGGTCTATATAAAATGAACGCTCTCAAAGATGTTCGGGAAATAAAATTATCTACTCCTTTTGGCGATCCTTCTGATTCTTTGATTGTCGGTCAACTAGAAGAAGCTACGGTAGCTTTCTTGGCTCGGCATGGACGTAACCATCATCTTCTTCCTAGCGAATTACCTTTTCGTGCCAATATTCACGCTATGAAACAGTTAGGGGTGGAATACATTATTTCTGCTTCTGCGGTTGGCTCTTTAAAGGAGGCAGCCAAACCCCTAGATATGGTAATTCCCGATCAGTTTATCGATCGCACTAAAAATCGCGTATCTACTTTTTTTGGCGCAGGATTAGTCGCTCATATTGCTTTTGGCGAGCCTATCTGTCCAAACTTGGCTGGTGTTTTAGCTGATGCAGTCGAATCATTAAATCTAGCCGAAGTTGATTTGCATCGTGGAGGCACTTATGTCTGTATGGAAGGTCCCGCATTTTCGACTAAAGCAGAATCTCAACTTTATCGTAGCTGGGGAGCAACTATAATTGGCATGACTAATTTACCAGAAGCCAAGCTAGCCAGAGAAGCCGAAATTGCTTATGCTACTCTAGCTTTAGTTACAGACTATGACTGCTGGCATGGCGATCATGACAACGTTACGGTAGAAATGGTGGTCGCTAACCTTCAGCGCAATGCGATTAATGCCCAAAAGGTAATCCAAGCCACAGTAAAAAGCTTAAACACTAATCCTCCTCAATCGGCAGCTCATTCGGCTTTGAAATACGCCATCTTGACTCCTCGCGAGCAAATTTCTAAATCAGCTAAGGAAAAACTCGAATTACTGATTAAGAATTATTTATAAGCCAATAGCATAGTAATTTGCCAGTTGAGAAATTGAACATCAGACAAAAATATTCAAGTTTATTAATTATTATTGGAGTGTCGATCGCTATTTTGTTCAATACTCTCTTGATGCAGCAAACCATAGCTCAACCTTTGCTTATGAAAGAACAAATTACTGAAATGGTAATGCGACAAGCTAAAGCTTGGGAATTACAAGATGCTCAGGCGATCGCTGATGACTTTGCTGATGATGCAGTTTTTATCGCTGCTGGTTTTAAGTTCGAGGACAAACAGCAGATCGAAAACGCAGCACAAGATTACTTCAGACAGTTTAATCAGACGAGTGTTGAAATTAAACGGATTATTATTGATGAAGCGCAGGGTGCAGTGCAATGGGATTGGCGCGATCAAAACCGTCAGACTGGAAAAGAAAGCTATGCCGAAGATGCCATTATCTTTGAATTAAAAGATGGAAAAATAGTTTACTGGCGAGAATATATTGAGAAGAAAAAAAGTTAAATATAAGTTAGGCTTATATTTAACTTTACTAATAAGAATGTAATATACCTTGATAAAGTAGAAATACTTAGCTAGGATATAATATATATAGACAAAAGAGACACATTATTATCCCGTCTCAAGTCTAGTTCCCAAAAGAACGAACCTAGACAAATAAATAAAACGCAATCATAAAACAGATGACAACTACTTTACAGCAACGCGAAACCCGCGGAGCATGGGAGAACTTCTGTCAGTGGATTACTAGCACCAACAACCGAATCTATATCGGCTGGTTTGGCGTCTTGATGATCCCGACACTCCTAGC